>DATFWC010000533.1:0-3388 GCA_035259885.1 Xanthobacteraceae bacterium | reverse complement strand
GTGCGGCTGCTCGACGAGCTGGAGCGGCGTGGCCTGACGGCGCGTCTGCCGTCGACCACGGATCGCCGGTCGCATGCGCTGTTCCTGACTGCGGATGGCCGCAAAACCCTGGAGCGCATCGAGCTTCTCGTCGCCCGCCATGAAGCCAACGTGGCCGAAAGGCTGGGCCCCGCGCAGCGCAAGCTGCTGCTCAAGCTGCTGAAGGACTTTGGCTGACAACCCGCCATTCACGCGACCTTTTGAGGCTTGCACACAAGCTGTTTCCGCCTACCATCGTCGACAAATCCGGGGAGGAATGGTCATGACCCGCTCTCACGTCGCCGCGCTCACTCGCCGCCGGTTGCTCGCCGGAGCTGCCGCCACGGCGTCGCTGCTGGCGGCACCGGCCGTCGTGCGCGGACAGGGCGCGCCGTTGAAAGTCGGCGTCCTGCTGCCGCGGTCCGGCGCCCAGGCCGGCATCGGGCAGGACTGCTGGCGCGGCGTCGAGATCGCGCCATCCATTTTGAAGGATCTGAAGCTGCCCGAGTTCGCCGTCATGAACGGCGACACCGAGACCAGTGTCGACGTGGCGCGCTCGCGCGCCGAAAAACTGATCAGTGACGGTGCGCAGATCCTGGTCGGCGCCTTCGACTCCGGGCAGAGCTCGGCGATCGCTCAGGTGGCCGAGCAGAAGGGCATCCCGTTCGTCATCAACATCGCGGCCGCCCCGCCGATCACCGAGCAGGGCTACAAATTCGTGTTCCGCAACTTCCCGACCGCGCCCATGATCCTGGGCGACGCCTTCGCCAACCAGAAGGAATTGTTCGAAGCGACCGGGACGGCGCCGAAATCCGTCGTGTTCATGCACGTCAACGACACGTTCGGCACCGCGATGGCGCAGGGCATCGGCGGCGTCATGCCGCGGTTCAACATGCCGTACAAGATCGCCGACACGATCTCCTACGATCCGACGGCGCGCGACCTGTCGGTCGAGGTGGCTAAGGCCAAGGCGACCGGGGCCGAGGCCCTGCTCATGGTCAGCCGCCTCAACGACGCCATTCTGCTCACCCGCGAGCTGGTCAAGCAGCGCTGGTCGCCGATGGCGGTGCTGAGCATGGGCCCGGGCTGGTACGAGGACCAGTACATCAAGACCCTCGGAAAGCTGTCCGACGGTCCGTTGAGCTTCGTGCCCTGGTACGATCCCAACAAGCGGCTGAGCAAGATTCTCGAGGCCGCCCTGGCCAAGGCGCATCCGGGCGTCAACCTCAATACCAACCACATCTATACGTTCGAGGCCCTGCTGGTCGCCGCCGACGCCTACAAGCGCGCCGGCTCGGCCGATCCCAAGGCGCTGGCCGATGCCATTCGCCAGACTAACATCCCCGACAACGTCAGCATCGGGCCCGGCATCCAGTTCGACCAGAAGGGCCAGAACGACAAGCTCAAGAACGCCGGGATCCAGAACCGCGGCGGCAAGCTCGTCACCGTGGCGCCCAAGGCGGCCTCCAACGCCAAGCCTGACCTGCCGATGACGCCCTACGACAAGCGCGCCTGACGGTGCCCGCGGAGATCTACCTCAACGTCGCGGTCAGCGGCCTGCTGACCGGCCTCGTCTATGGCCTGATGGCGCTCGGCCTCTCGGTGATCTTCGGCGTGGTGCGGGTGGTCAACTTCGCCCATGGCGAGATGATGACCATTGCCATGTATCTCGCGATCGTGTTGTTCGTCGCCTTCCGGCTGGATCCGCTGGTCATGATGGTGCCCATCGCCGGCGTGCTGTTCGCGCTCGGCTATGCGATGCAGGCGGGCCTGATCAGCCCGTTCATCAACCGGCCGGAGCACATGCAGTTCATGCTGCTGGTGGCGGTGGCGATGATCATTGTCAACACGCTGCTGATCCTGTTCGGGCCCGACGCCCGCAACGTGCAGACGTCCTATGCGTTCGACAGCTTCGCTGTCGGCCCGCTGATAGTCGACGCCACCAAGGTCTATGCCGGCGGCGCCGCGATCGTCACGGCGAGTGCGCTGTTCGCCTTTTTCCGCCGTGCGCGCATCGGCACCGCGATCCGCGCCTGCGCCGACAACTACACCGGCGCGCTGGTGGTCGGGCTCGACGTGAAGCGGCTCTATGCGCTCACCTTCGGGCTGGGCGCGGCCTGCGTCGGCGCCGCCGGGTCGATGCTGGTGCTGCTGGTGGACGTGACGCCGGCGCTGGGGCCGTCGTACACGCTGCTCGCCTTCGTCATCGTGATCACCGGCGGGCTCGGCTCGATGCCCGGCGCGTTGCTCGGCGGCGTGCTCATCGGCTTCACCGAGGCGCTCGCCGGGCTCCTGTTCACGCCATCGGCCAAGAGCATGTTCGCCTTTGCGATTCTGGTGCTGGTGTTGCTGTTCCGGCCGCAGGGCCTGCTTGGCAAGAAGGTCGCATGACGGACTGGCGCGATCGCGTTCCCGGCCGCGGCGGTGTGGCGCTGATCGGCCTCGGCGTGGTGCTGCTTGCCGCGCCGCTGGTGGCGAACGACTACCTCCTCACCATCCTCATCCTTATCCTCTACTTCGCCTATACCGGCCAGGCCTGGAACATCATGTCGGGCTTCGCCGGCCAGCTGTCGCTCGGGCACGCGCTCTTCGTCGGTCTCGGCGCCTACGTGGCGGCGGCGCTCTACGTGCACTTCGGCGTCGCGCCATGGATCGGCCTCGTGGCCGCTGTCGCCGTCGCGGCGGCCTGCGGCGCGGGAATCGGGTTTCTCGCCTTCCGCTTCGGCGTGGCCGGCGTCTATCTCGCCATCCTGACTATCGCGTTCGCCGAATTCGCCCGCATCGGGTTCGACCATTTCGCCTGGGTCGGCGGCTCCGCCGGCTTCTTCCTTCCGGTCGCGACCTATACGCGCAACGATGTGTGGAACCTGCGCGGCAATCCGACCATGTTCTACTACGTGATCCTGGCGCTGACCGCCGCCGCCTTGCTGCTCAGCCATGCCCTGTTGCGCAGCCGCCTCGGCTATTACTGGCTGGCGATCCGCGAGGACGAGGAGGCGGCGCGTGCGCTCGGCATCGACACGTTCCGCTGCAAGATGGCCGCCGTCGTCATCTCGGCCGCGCTGACGTCGATTGCCGGCGTCTTCTTCGCGTTCTACTACAACAACCTGTTTCCCGAACAGGTGTTTCACATCTCACGCTCGATCGAGCTGATCCTGGCACCCATCATCGGCGGCATCGGCACGCTGTTCGGTCCGGTCGTTGGCGCCGTTTTGCTCACCGGGCTGGCGGAAGGCCTGCGCGAGGCGCTCGACGTCTTTGGCTTCGATGCGCCGGGCATCAAGCAGGTGTTCTATGGCATCTGCCTCCTCGTCGTGGTGACGCTCCTTCCGGACGGCGTATGGCCGCCGTTGGCCCGCGCCCTGCGGCT
>DATFWC010000532.1:0-3769 GCA_035259885.1 Xanthobacteraceae bacterium | reverse complement strand
GATGCCGTAGTCGGGCGCCACCAGGCTGTAGCAGGTGTTGATGAGTTTTGGCTCGATCGGCTTCTCGCCGTTGATCAGTTTCGCCAGCGCCGCCGCGCACACCTTGGCCTGGGCATTGGCGGTGAACGCCGACTTGGGCATCCCGCCCGCGATGGTGGCGTCGCCGAGCACGTGAATATTCGGCACCAGCTTCGACTCGAAAGTGACCGGATCAATCGGGCACCAGCCGGTGCGGTCGGCGACGCCGGCGAGCTCGGTCACGCGGCCGGCCTTCTGCGGCGGGATCACGTTGGCCACCTTGGCCTCGTGCTTGCCGAAATCGGTGATCAGCGTCTTGGTCGCCGGATCGACCGACGTGACCTTGCCGCCGTTCGACAGCGAAACCCATTCGAGCAGATCCGGGTAGAGCTCCTTCCAGGCGTTCTGGAACAGCCGCTGTTTCGAGAACTGGTCCTTGGCGTCGAGGATGATGAGCTTCGAGCGCGGCTTCCGGGTCTTCAAGTAGTGCGCGATCAGGCTGGCGCGCTCGTACGGCCCGGGCGGGCAGCGGAACGGATTGGCCGGCGCCGAGATCACCACCAGGCCGCCGTCCTCCATGGCTTCCAGCTGCTTGCGCAGCAGCAGGGTCTGCTCGCCCGCCTTCCACGCATGCGGCATCACCTCGGCGGCGGCCACGTTGTAGCCGGGCAGGGCGTCCCAGTTGATGTCGATGCCGGGCGCCAGCACCAGCCGGTCGTAGCGCAATCGAATGCCGTCCCCCACGATCACGGTGCGCGCCTGCGGGTCGACGAGGTTCGCTGTGCCCCGCGTCACCACGACGCCGTCGGCAAGGATTTTTTCGTAACCGAACTGCTGGGCCGAGATGTCGCGCAGCCCGGCAATCACGCCGTTGCTGAACGGGCAGGCGGTGAAGATCAGGTTCGACTCGATCAGCGTGACGGCGGTGCGCGGGTCGAGCTTTTTCAGCGTGCGCGCCGCGGTGGCGCCAGCAAACCCGCCGCCCACCACCACCACATGCGGCGCCGCCTGCGCCAGCGCGGGCCGCGGGAACAGCGACGCCGCAGCGGCGGAGGCCAGGACCTGGCGGCGCGTCATGGCGGTCATGCTCGCCCCCTCACTTCTGCTCCGCATACCAGGCGGCGATCGCCTGGATCTCCTCGTCGGAGAAGCCCTTGGCGATCTTGTCCATGACGGTGGTCTTGACCTCGCCGGCGCGGAACGCCTGCATCTGCCTGAGGGTATCCGCGGGGTTGCGGCCGGCGAGCGGCGGCACCGGCGTGTCCACGCCGGATTGGGCCGGATGACAGCCGCTGCACGAGGTCGTGCCGGCCGGCGCGTCGGCAGCCGTCGCTGCCGAAGCCAAAACCATCGCCCAGACGAGCACGGCAACAAGGCGAGTCATGGTCGAACGCCTGAATGAAGGGGGCGGCGACCTTGAGGCCGCCGCTCCATTGTCGTTCATGCGGTTCGGATATTGTGCTCCGACAGCGGGAACGTGCGGAGGCGCTTTCCGGTCGCTGCGAAGATGGCGTTGAGCACCGCCGGCGCGGCCACGAAGATGGTCGGCTCGCCCACGCCGCCCCAGAATCCGCCGGACGGCATGATGATGGTTTCGACCTTCGGCATCTCGGCGATGCGCATCACGTTGTAGCTGTCAAAGTTCTCCTGCTCGACGCGGCCGTCCTTGATGGTGATGCCGCCATAGAGCAGGGCCGAGAGGCCATAGACGAACGAGCCGTTGACCTGCCGCTCGATCTGCGCCGGGTTGACGGCATGGCCGCAATCGGTGCCCGCGACGATGCGGTGGAGCTTCAGCTTTCCGTCGTTGCTCAGCGAGATTTCGGCGCAGGCCGCAACGTAGCTGCCATAGCCCATCTGCTGCGCCAGCCCGCGGAACACGCCCTGCGGCGCCGGTTTGCCCCAGCCGGCCCGCTCGGCCACCGCATTGAGCACCGCCAGGTGCTTGGGATGGTTGGCCATCAGCTTGCGCCGGAACTCGAGCGGATCCTGTCCCGCCGCGTGCGCCAGCTCGTCCATGAAGCACTCGACATAGATCGAGTTCTGGTTGTTGTTGACGCCGCGCCAGAAGCCGGGCGTGACGTGCGGGTTGCGCATGGCGTGGTCGATCAGCAGGTTCGGGATCGCATAGCCGAACACGCCTTCGGTGCCGCCGGGGTTCAGCCCCTGGAACGTCACCGGATCACGTCCATCGGGCAGCAGGCGCGAGGGCGCGAGCTTCGCCAGGATCGACTGGCCCGAGATGCGCATATGCAGGCCGGTGAGGTTGTTGTTGGCGTCGAACGCGCCGGTCAGCCGGCATTGCGTGGTCGGGTGATACGAGTCCTGCGTCATGTCCTCTTCGCGCGTCCACAGGAGCTTTACCGGCGTGCCCGGCATCTCCTTGGCGACGAGGACCGCCTGGGTCACGTAGTCGGTGCGGCCGCGCCGCCCAAACCCGCCGCCGAGGAGCAGCTTGTGCACGTCGCACTGGCTGACCGGCAGGCCGGACGCTTCCGATGCCGCCGCCAGCGCGGCTTCACCGTTCTGCGAGCTCGTCCACACCTCGCACTTGTCGGGCGTGTAGAGCACGGTGGCGTTGAGCGGCTCCATGCAGGCATGTGCCTGGTAGCCGAAGGCGTAGACCGCTTCGACCTTCTTGGCCGCGCTCGCGATCGCGGCCTTGGCGTCGCCGGCCTTGTTGCCGACGAAGGCAGTGTCGGCATCGAGGCCGCCCTTCAGCAGCTCATCGATGGTCGCGGTGGACACGCTGCCGTTCTGGCCCGCGTCCCACTCGATCGGCAGCGCTTCCAGCGCGGTCTTGGCCTGGTACCAGGTGTCGCCGATCACGGCGACCGCGTTGTCGCCCACCTGCACGACCTTGCGCACGCCCTTCATGTTCTCGATCTTGGCGGCGTCGAAGCTTTTCAGCTTGCCGCCATGCACGGGCGACGCCTTGATGGCGGCGCTGAGCATGCCCGGCAGCTTCATGTCGATCGAATAGGTCGCCTTGCCGATCAGCTTGTCGTGGGTGTCGAGCCGTTTCACCGGCTTGCCGGCGATCTTCCAGTCCTTGGGATCCTTCAGCTTGATGTCGGTCGGCGGCTCGATTTTCGCCGCCGCGTCCGCCACCTTGCCGAAGGTGGTGGTGCGGTTGGTCGGCCCATGCGTGATGACGCTGTTGGCGGCGCGGCATTCGGAGGCCGGCACCTTCCACTCGTTGGCGGCGGCCTGGATCAGCATCGCCCGCGCGGCGGCGCCGCCCTTGCGCACATATTCCTGCGACTCGCGGATGCTGCGGCTGCCGGTGCTCGTGAAGTCGCCCCAGATGCGCTTGCGCGCGACGTTCTGGCCGGGCGTCGGATATTCCACCCTGACCTTGGACCAGTCGCATTCGAGCTCCTCGGCCACCAGCTGCGCCAGGCCGGTCTCGCTGCCCTGGCCCATTTCCGAGCGCGCGATGCGGATGATGACGGTGTCGTCGGGCCTCACCACCACCCAGGCATTGACCTCGGGCGGCAGCGCCTGCGCCGCGGCCTCATCGGCGAACGGAACATGGAAGCCGAGCGCGAGCCCGGTGGCGGTCGACGTGACCAGAAAGGCGCGGCGGTCGATGCGTGGCATCTCGTTCATGGCTGCCTCCCTCACGCGCTCGCCGCGGCGGCGTGGATCGCCGCGCGCACCTGCTGATAGGTCCCGCAGCGGCAGATGTTGGTGATATTGGCGTCGATGTCGGCGTCGGTCGGCTTCGGCTTCGACCGCAGCAGCGCCG
>DATFWC010000531.1:0-5226 GCA_035259885.1 Xanthobacteraceae bacterium | reverse complement strand
TGATCTGCCAGGACGGATTCTTGCCCAAGCCGCCCGACGTCTATTGCGGCGTCTATCTGCGTGACCGGCTCGACTGCGAAAGGCTCGCGGCGCTGGCCGACGCCATGGCCGAGGCGCTGGGGTTGCCGCCGGGGCATGTAGTGGAGGCGGGCGGCGACATCGATGCGGCGCTCGGCACGATCGCCGGGCACGCTCGCGGCGGCTGATGTCCCGCTAGTGCCCCGAAGTTCGCATAAGTTTGCCGCCAGTCCGATTGCGAGCTTCGGGTTCAAAGGGCACGAGAATCATAAGCTGCTGGTGTCCCTTTGATGCAAAAGTTCACACGAGGGAGTTCTGCAAGATTTGCGAACTTTGGCATCGGGACACTAGCGCGTGCGCCGGTCCGCCTCGGGCGGCAGGAACGAGGCGTCGAACAGGTCGGACGCATTGGGCTTGGTCTTGAACTTGTAGACCTGCCCGATCTGGTCGATGGCGGCCTGCAGCCGATCCGGGTCGACGGCGCCGTACCCATGCTGCTTCACCTCGGGCGTCACGATGTTGTCCTTGATCGCCATGCGCAGGCGCTCGAGCTCGGTGTCACGCTTGACGAGCTCGTTGCGGCGCGCCACCGAATCGATGGCGCGCGCCGGATCGCGCACCGTGTCCTTCAGCCCTTTCACGAAGGCGCGCAGAAATCCCTTCACGGCCTCCGGCTTCTCGGCGGCGAACTTGGCGTTGACCATGATGGCGTTGCCGTAAAGGACGAGACCGTAGTCGGCCATCAGCATCAGCACGATGTCGTCCACCGGCACGCCGCGATCCTTGAGGCTGACATAGGCCGAGAACGAGAAGCCCGTGATGGCGTCGACCTGGCCGGCGGCGAGCATCGGCTCGCGGACCGGGAAGCCGACATTCTCCACCGTGACCTTGCTCACGTCGATGCCGTTCGCCTGCGCGAAGATCGGCCATTGCGCGAAAGCGGCATCGCCTGCCGGCGCGCCGAGTCGCTTGGCTTCCAGATCCTTGGGTATGGTGATGCCGCGGCTCTTGCGCGACACGATCGAGAACGGCGGCTTGTTGTAGACCATGAACACCGGCTTGATGCCGTTGGCCTGGTTCTGGTCGCGGTACTTGATCAGCGAGTTGATGTCACCGAAGCCGATGTCGAACGCCCCCGCCGCGACGCGCGCGATTGGCTCGACCGAGCCGTTGCCGGGCTCGATGCTCACGTCGAGCCCCTCGGCGACGAAATAGCCCTTGTCGGCGGCGACCAGAAAGGGCGCGGCCGGGCCTTCGAATTTCCAGTCGAGCGTGAACTTGACGGGCGTCTGCGCGGCGCAGGGCACGCTCGCGACCGCAAGCGCGCCGAGAGCGACAACCGTGGCCAGGGAGATGGCACCAGATACGCGCATGTCTCCGACCTTTCTTGTGACTTCCGCCACGCGGTCTTGGTGCCGCAAAGCTTAACAACGTCGCGGGTCGGGTCTCGTTTCCAGAAAAAACCATGCGGCCGCAAAGAGCAAGGCTAACCGTCTGACCACGCGGCATTTGTCCGTTAACGCGGCGGCATGTCGCAGTTCGTATGCTTAACGTCCGAAGCCGGCGCCCATGCCCATATGAAGAAAAGGGCGCATGCCGGGAGGTGGTGGTCGGGTTACAATGTCACGAAACGATTTGGCCAGGATGACATGATGGCTGACGCGGCCCGGCATATCCCGCGCGACGCGGCGCCGCCGTTCGCAGCCCCTTACGCGCTGCCGGATGAGGACATCGCCGCCCGCCTGCTGGCGGCCGCCGCACGCGAGCCGGCGGCCGAGCAGCGGATCGATGCCCAGGCCACGCGCCTGGTGCAGGCGATCCGCGCCAATGTCGGCGCGCTCGGCGGAATCGAGGATTTTTTGCGCGAGTATTCGCTCTCCACCAAGGAGGGCCTCGCCCTGATGATCCTCGCCGAGGCGCTGCTGCGGGTGCCCGATCCACTCACCGCCGACCGCCTCATCGAGGACAAGCTGGGTGCCGCCGACTGGGCGCACCACGAGCCCAAAAAATCGGCAGCGCTGCTAGTCTCCGCGTCGGCCTGGGCCCTCGGCGTCAGCGCCCGCATCATCCAGCCCGGCGAGACGCCGGAAAACATCCTGGAAAGCCTGGGCAAGCGCCTCGGCCTGCCGACCGTGCGTGCGGCGACGCGTCAGGCCATGCGGCTGCTCGGCTCGCATTTCGTGCTCGGGCAGACCATCGGCGAGGCGCTCGAGCGCGCTTCGGCCCACCGTGAGCGGCGCTACTCGTTCGACATGCTGGGCGAGGGCGCCCGCACGGCCGAGGATGCCGAGCGCTATTTCTGGGCCTACGCCGACGCCATCGACGCCATTGGCCGCGCCGCGGGCAAGGCCGCCGGCGCTGATCGCCCCGGCATCTCGGTCAAGTTGTCGGCGCTGCATCCGCGCTACGAGGCGGTGTCGCGCGGCCGCGTGCTGGCTGAGCTCACGCCCCGGGTGGTGGAGCTGGCCCGCAAGGCCAAAGCGCACGCGCTCAACTTCACCATCGATGCCGAGGAGGCCGACCGCCTCGAACTGTCGCTCGACGTGGTCGGCCAGGTGTTGGCCGACCCGGCGCTGGCCGGCTGGGAAGGGTTTGGGCTCGCCGTGCAGGCCTACCAGAAGCGCGCCTGCGACGTGATCGATTGGATCGTCGCGACCGCCCAGGCGCTTGACCGCCGCTTCATGGTGCGCCTGGTGAAGGGCGCCTACTGGGACAGCGAGATCAAGCGGGCGCAGGAGCGGGGCCTGCCCGACTATCCGGTGTTCACCCGCAAGGCCATGACCGACATCTGCTACATGGCCTGCGTGTGCAAGCTGCTCGCCGCGCGCCGCCACATCTACCCGCAATTCGCTACTCACAATGCGCTCACGGTGGCGAGCGTCGTCGAGGAGGCGGGCGGGGTGTCGGGCTACGAGTTTCAGCGCCTGCACGGCATGGGCGAGACGCTGTACGACGCGCTGCTGGCAGAAGCGCCCGCGGCTGCATGCCGGGTCTATGCGCCGGTCGGCGGCCATCGTGACCTGCTCGCCTACCTGGTGCGGCGCCTGCTCGAGAACGGCGCCAATTCTTCCTTCGTCTCGGTCGCGGCCGACCCGAGCGTGCCGATCGCCGACATTCTTCGGCGCCCGCAGCACTCGATCCGCGACCCTCGCCACGCGCGGCATCCCAAAATTCCGCTGCCGCGTGATCTCTACGCCCCGGCGCGACGCAACTCGGCGGGCGTCGAGTTTGGCGATCGCGCGAGCCTCGAGGCTCTCCTGAGCGAAGTCCGCGACGCGGCGCCGCGCAACCCGGAAGCCGCGCCGATCATCGATGGCGCGGCCGTTGCCGGGCCCAAGCGCCCCGTGATCTCGCCGATCGACGGCAGCACCGTCGGGCAGGTCATCGACGGTGACGCCGACGTGGCGGCGCGCGCCGTGACGGCCGCGCTCGCAGGCCATGTCGCTTGGGCCGCGACCCCGGTCGACGACCGAGCGGCGGCGCTCGACCGTACGGCCGACGCGCTCGAGCGCGACCGCGGAAGGCTGATCGCTCTGCTGCAGGGCGAGGGCGGCAAGACCCTCGACGACAGTCTCGCCGAGGTGCGCGAGGCGGTCGACTTCTGCCGCTACTACGCGGCGGAAGCGCGCCGCGCGCTGGCACCCGAGGCGATGCCGGGGCCGACCGGTGAGAGCAACGAGCTCACCTATCGCGGCCGCGGCGTGTTCGTCTGCATCAGCCCGTGGAATTTTCCCCTGGCGATCTTTCTCGGCCAGGTGAGTGCGGCGCTGGTCGCCGGCAATTCGGTCGTGGCGAAGCCGGCCGAGCAGACCCCGCTGGTCGCCGCGGAAGCCGTGCGCCTGATGCACCAGGCGGGCGTACCGAAAACCGTGCTGCACCTCGTCCCCGGCGACGGCCGCACCGGCGCGGCGCTCACCGCCGATGCCCGGGTCGCTGGTGTGGCGTTCACCGGCTCGACCGAAGTGGCGCGCGCGATCAACCGCACGCTGGCGGGGAAGGACGGGCCGATCGTTCCGCTGATCGCCGAGACCGGTGGCGTCAACGCCATGGTGGTGGACGCCACCGCGCTGCCCGAGCAGGTGACCGACGACGTGGTCGTCTCCGCCTTTCGCTCGGCTGGACAGCGCTGCTCGGCGCTGCGCCTGCTCGCCGTCCAGGAGGACGTGGCCGACCGCGTCGTCCCCATGATCGAGGGTGCCGCGCGCGAACTGAAGCTCGGCGATCCGCGCGATCCCGCAACCCATGTCGGGCCCGTGATCGACGCCGAGGCCAAGCAGCGCCTCGACGGCTGGATCGCCGCCAATGCGCCGCGCGTGCGTTTCCGCTGGGATCGCGGGCGGCCGCTGCCGCAGGCCGGCACCTATGTGCCGCCGACCATCATTGCGCTCACGCGCGCCGCCGATCTCAAGGAGGAGGTGTTCGGCCCGATCCTGCACGTCGTGCGTTTCAAGGCCGACGCGCTCGCTTCGCTTCTCGACGATATCGCCGGCACTGGCTACGGCCTCACGCTCGGCGTCCACTCGCGCATCGACACCACGGTCGAGCAGGTGGTGGCGCGGCTCAACAACGGCAATGTCTACGTCAATCGTAGCATCATCGGTGCCGTGGTCGGCACGCAGCCGTTCGGCGGCACGGGTCTGTCGGGCACCGGTCCCAAGGCCGGCGGTCCCAACTATCTCCGGCGCTTCGCCACCGAGCAGCTGGTGACGATCAACACGGCGGCCGCCGGCGGCAACGCCACCCTGCTGACCGAGCCTGATCAGGCCCTGCACGGCCAGATTGCATGAACTCGCCGTTAGGTTCGGCCGCGGTCTGGAACCCGTTTCGGGCCTTCGCTGTTCATGACCCATGACCCGCGAGGAGGTCGCGAAAGGACAGGATCATGCGCATTGCCAACACCATGCTGGCCACCACAGCCGCCCTGGCGCTGCTGGCGATGGCTCCGGTGCCGGCGGCCGCCGGTTCCGCCGAGGCATCGCTGAAGCCTGGCGTCATCACCGCCAGCGCCGACGAACTGAGCGCACGCAAGCGCCATTATCGGCACTATCGGAGCGGCAACGCCGCGGCGGCGCGGGCCTTTGGCGCCATTGCCGGCACCGTTGGCGGCATCATCGCCGATCAACAGGCCCGCAGCTACTACCGGCGGCACTACTATCCGTACGGGCCATATGGCGGCTATGGCTACTACGGCGCCCCTTATGGTTACGG
>DATFWC010000530.1:0-2684 GCA_035259885.1 Xanthobacteraceae bacterium | reverse complement strand
TCGTCCGCCAGCGCTGCTCCCGGCCCCGCCACCGCCTGGGCGAACAGCGAGTCCTTGTACGCGAAGTCGAGCACCTCCGGCACCACGATATGGGCGTGGAAGTCGATGACGACGGGCTTTGCGGCCGGGCCCTTGCGGCGCACCGCGCCACGCGAGGATTTGGCCTTTTTGACGCGCGCGGTCTTCTTCGGCGCCGGGCGAGTGCCACGCTTGGTGGACGTCTTTTGCTTTTTGGCTGATTTTTTCGCCATGGGATCCTCGCTGTTGCACCGCGCGTATCCCGCACGCGGTGCAGCGCGCCAGCGGTGCACCGCAGATGCGGGGCCCCGGTTTCTTGCGGGATCAACCGGGGTCCCGGGTCTGCAGCGCATCGCCATAGGCGGCCTTCGGCCGCCGTTAGAACGCCGACGCTACGCGTCGGCTATGGCGCTGCGCTGCGCCCGGGACACGAAACCATCATTTCCCGCGCTGCTTCCTGGCCTGTTCGGCCAGAAAGTTGCGCAGGCGGGCGCGCACCTCTTCCGCCTGCTCGGGCGTCCAGCGGCGAAAACCTTCGCCGCTGCGCATGCCGAGCTTGCCGGCCTTGACCTTCTCGGCCAGGAACGGATGCGCGCCGGCCGTGCGGTCGAGGTGCTCGACCAGCACGTTACTGATGTCAAGCGTGAGGTCGAGACCGACCAGATCCGACTGCTCGAGCGGGCCGAGCACCGCCATGCGCGCCCCAAAGCCCTCCTTCACCACGGTGTCGAGAGTCTCGGCATCGCAGGCGCCGGCGGCGATCAGCGCGATCGCCTCGCGCTTGAGCGCGTGCTGCAGGCGGTTGCCGATGAAGCCGGGAATGTCCTTGCGCACGTGCACCGGCTTCTTGCCGGCCTCGCGCAGCAGCGCGATGGTGCGCTCGATGGTGGGGGCGCTGGTCCACTCGTTCTGGATCACCTCGACCAGCGGCACCAGGTGCGGCGGATTCCAGAAATGCGTGCCGACCACACGCTCGCGGTGCTTGAGCTCGCGCGCGATCTCGGTGGTCGGGATGGCCGAGCTGTTGCTGGCCAGGATGGTGTCGGGCGCGACGTGATGTTCCAGGTCGGCAAAAATCTGCTGCTTGAGCGGCAGCTTTTCCGGCGCCGCCTCGAACACGAACTGCACGTCGCGCACGGCGGGAGGCAGCCGATGGTGCGCCGAGATGCGGTCGAGTACCGCGCGGTCGTCGCCGAGCAACTCGGTGATCGCCGTCAGACGCGGCAGCAGCGAGGCCCGCACCTCGGCCGAGGGCTCGAAGATGCGCGCTTCGTGCCCGGCGGCTGCCAGCAGGTATGCGATGCCGTGACCCATGAGGCCGCCGCCGATGACGCCGATCTTGGATACGCTCACGCCGCCTCCGTTCCCTGCCCGGGCCGTCCTTGCGTAGGGGCAACCCTTGTGGTTGCCCCCGCCAGTCCTTGGGCGCCCACAAGGGGCGCCCCTACATGCGCGCCGCCAAGTCACCCTGCCGTATAGCCGCCGTCCACATACATGATCTGCCCGGTGCAGAAGTCCGACGCCGGCGACAGGAGATAGATCGCCATGCCGATCAGGTCCTCGACCTCGCCGAGGCGGCCGAGCGGGATGCGCGACAGCGAGCGGGCGCGCGTCTGCTGGCCGAGCTCGTTGTCGCCGTACATCCACTCGGTGAGCTTCGAGCGGAACACCGTCGGGGCAATGGCATTCACCGTGATGCCGTGCCTGGCCCATTCGGTGGCGAGCACGCGGGTGAGCGCGTCGGTAGCGCCCTTGGAGGTGCAGTAGCCAGTGTAGCCGGAATAATTGCCATGGCGCCCGCGCACCGACGACATCACCACCACCTTGCCGCGGACCTTGTTGGTGATCCAGTAGGTGCCGACCGCCTTGGCCATGAGCCAGATGCCGCGCACATTGGCATCCATCACGCTTTCCCACTCGTCCAGCGATTGCTCGTGGATGAAGCCCGGCTTGTTGACGCCGGAGGCGACAACGAGCTGGTCGACACGGCCGAACTTGACCAGCGCGGTGTCGAGCATGGCCTGGGCGTCCTCCAGTGTCTCCGGGCGCGCCACCAGCGTGGCGGGATCGCCGCCGACCTCGCGCACCTCGTCGGCCACGGCGTCGAGCTCGGCCTTGGAGCCGGACACCAGCAGCACTTTTCCGCCCAGCGCGCTCAGCGCGATGGCGGTGGCGCGGCCGAACGTGCCCGACGCGCCCGTGACGATGGCGACCTTGCCCTTGACGTCGAACAGCGACAGCGGATTACGCAACGGCTCGGAGATCATCGCTCGACTCTGCCCCCGTCGTCCCCGCGAAGGCGGGGACCCATGACCACAATGGGTGAACATACGGCACGTGCGGTGTTCATGGGTTCCCGCTTGCGCGGGAACGACTGGAACGCACAGTCGCTGGCGCTCATGTTCCGGTCTCGAAGCGGAAGGTCTGGTTGGGATCGATGACGGCGACCACGCGCAGCGCGCAGCCCTCGCCGTCGGGCCAGCGCCACGGGAAGGCGAAGAAGGTGCAGCGCTTGCCGGTGATCTTGTCGATGTCGCCGCCGATGTTCTCGATGCCGGGAATGCCGTTGGTCATCATGATCTTGTGCGCCGGCTCCCAGTGCGGGAAGTCGTCGATGATGTGGCGGCCGGTCTCGGCAAAATACTCGTCGTCGAGGTGCGGCTGCG
>DATFWC010000529.1:0-8135 GCA_035259885.1 Xanthobacteraceae bacterium | reverse complement strand
GATCTTGAGCCAGATCGACAGCAGCGTGGCGATCAGCGCCAGCCCAAGCCAGAGTGCCGCGAGAGTCCAGATTTCAGTCATGGCCATCCGTCTCACGTCAGGTGGACGGCGGGCGCAAAAAACCCGCCGGTACGGCGGGTCCGCAAAAGCTCCCACCGCGGCTACGCGGTAGGAGTTATCAGCCTCATCGGCGGTTGTCGGGGAACTCCATCCCCATCATGCATTCCCATACGTTCCGACCGGCGGCGCGTCAAGACGGACGCCGCTGGAGCTTCACCCGCCTTTGCCGGCGCGCGCGATCGCCGCCATGACCAGGTCCTCGGCTGCCGCGGCATCCAGCCATTCGACGACCGTGACCCATTTGCCCTTTTCGAGATCCTTGTAGTGCTGGAAGAAGTGCGCGATCTGCTCGCACATGATCGACGGCAGGTCGCGATAGCTCTTGATCCCGGCGTAGAACGGATTCAGGGCTTCCACCGGTACGGCCAGAATCTTTTCGTCCCCGCCCGCCTCGTCCCGCATCACCAGCGCGCCCACCGGCCGACAGCGAATGACGGCGCCGGGCACCACCGGCACCTGGCTGACCACGAGCACGTCGCAGGGGTCGCCATCGGCCGACAAGGTCTGGGGGATGAAGCCGTAGTTGCCCGGATAGAACATCGCCGTGTGCAGGAACCGGTCGACGAACAGCGCGCCCGAGTCCTTGTCCATTTCGTACTTCACCGGGACGCCGCCCAGCGGGATCTCGATGACGGCGTGCACATCGCGTGGCGGGTCGATGCCGGCCGTGATCCTGCTCAGGTCCATGCCATCCTCACGGGCGCTGCTGCCCACCTCGCATCACACGGGGCCGGTTCGTAGCCCGGATGGAGCGCAGCGTAATCCGGGATCGGCCGCTCCCGCATTTCGCTTCGCTTCATGCCGGCTACAGGCGGCTCCTCTATGCCACGCCGGCGCGCAACAGGTCGTGGAAGTGCACGACGCCGACCGGCTTGCCGTCTTCCAGCACGAGGAGCTGCGTCTTCTTCGAGGTGTTGAGCAGTTCGAGCGCTTCGCTGACCAGTTGATCCGGACGCACCGTGACCGGCTCGCGTGTCATGATCGCCTCGACCGCGCGGCTGAGCAAGTCGGGGCTCATGTGCCGGCGCAGGTCGCCGTCCGTGATGATGCCGGCCAGACGGCCGTCGTGGTCGATGATTCCGACGCAGCCGAAGGTCTTGGCCGTCATCTCGGCGATGGCATCGGACATGCGCGTGCCGATCCGCGCCAGCGGCACTTCGCTGCCGCGGTGCATGATGTCGCGCACGAACTTGAGCATGGCGCCGAGGCGGCCGCCCGGATGGAACACATGGAAGTCGAGCGCCGTGAAGCCGCGATTCTCCAGGAGCGCGATGGCGAGCGCATCGCCCAGCGCGTGCTGCATCAGCGACGAGGTGGTGGGCGCCAGGTTGTGCGGGCAGGCCTCGCGCGCCTGCGGCAGTGTGAGCACCACGTCGGCCGCGTGCCCGAGCGTGCTGTCGGCATGTGCCGTGACGGCAATCAGCCCGATGCGGAAGCGGCGCGAATAGTCGGCCAGATCCTTGAGCTCCACGGTCTCGCCCGACCATGACAGCGCCAGGATGACGTCATTGGGCGTGATCATGCCGAGGTCGCCGTGGCTCGCTTCGCCGGGATGCACGAAGAAGGCGGGCGTGCCGGTCGACGCGAACGTGGCGGCGATCTTGCGGCCAACGTGACCCGACTTGCCCATGCCGGTGACGATGACGCGGCCGCGCGCCGCGTGAATCAGCTCCGCGGCGGCGGCGAAAGACGCGCCGAGTCCGTCCCGGATGGCCACCGATAGGGCTGCGATACCTTCGGCCTCCGCGTCCAGGGTTCGCAGGGCCGACTCGATCAGCGCGTGGTCGCGCTCGCTCGCCATTCTGCCGTTACGCAGCATTGTTGGCTTGGCCATTGGACCCTTCGTCTCCCGGAAAGTCCCCAATAGCACGGCGCCGGCGCGAGGGCGACCAGGTATCAACGGCCCGTTAACCATACCCGTTTTTACTCGATTAACCAAAACCAAAGGGCTGCGGCGAAGCCTCGCCGGCGGCCCCGAAGGGTATTGTCTTGTCTCGTCGCGGTTCGGCATGTCTCGCGCTGATTGGCCTCGGCGCGCTGGCGTCGGGGCTGGCCGCCACGAGCGTGGCGGCGCAGGCCCCGACCGCGGCGACTGCTGCGTCCGGCATGCGCAGCACGTTCGACGACACGGCGGACCCGGCCGTGCGTCCGCTCACGCCGCCTTGGCGCGCCCGCAGCACGCCAAGCGAGCCGGTCGGCCAGCTGCCGAGCTTCCTGGTGCCGCCCGGCCGCGGCGCGGGCAAGACCGGATTCATTTCGACGAAGACGAAGGCCAAGGCCAAGAAGCGCTCCGGCGTCGCCGCCAAGACCGCCCCCGCTCCCGCGCCCACGCCGCCGCTGCTGCTGTCGCCGTCCAGCCTCGCCACGACAGTGGAGCGAGGGACCGCGAGCCCGGAGCGAGCGGCCGCAGGCGAGAAGCCAGCTGCGACCCCGGCCAGTTCCCCCGCCAAGCCGGCAACGCCGCCGCAGCCTCCCGCCGTGGCGGCGCGCGCGCAGGCCAGGGAAGCCCTCAACACGCTGCCCAACACGGTCGTGGCCGTCCCGCGCCGGCCTGCGGAAGAAGACCCCTACGCCCAGCTCGGCATGCGGGCCGGCGCCTTCGTCCTGCGCCCGGCACTCGAGGCAACTGGCGGCTACGACAGCAATCCGGGCCGCACCGTCATTGCCAAAGGCTCGGCCTTCGCCACGCCGGCGGCCGAGTTGCACGCAGCCTCCGATTGGGAGCGCCACGCGCTCACGGCGGATTTTCGCGGCAGCTACACGGCCTACGAAGCGACCCCCGAGCTCGATGTTCCGTATCTCGACCTGAAAGGGGCGGGCCGCGTCGACGTGACCGACCGCACCCGCGCTTTGGTCGCCGGCCGCTACCTGATGACCTCGGCCAATCCGGGCACGCCCGATCTGCCCGCCGGTCTCGCCAAGCTGCCGATCCAGACGATCGCCGGCGCCACTGCCGGCATCGCACATCGCTGGAACCGTTTCGAGCTGGCGCTCAACGGCGCTTTCGACCGCGACGAGTGGGGCAACTCGACGCTCACCGACGGCACGATCCTCAGCAACAAGGACCGCAACTACAACCAATATGCAGGCAATGCACGTGCCGGCTACGAGCTGTGGCCCGGCGTGAAGCCATTCGTCGACGTCGTCGTCGACACGCGCGTTCACGATGCCCTCGATCCCTTCGGCGTGTCGCGCGACTCTGACGGCGTCGCCGCCAAGGGGGGCACCAGCTTCGAGATCTCGCGCAAGCTCACGGGCGAGGCGGCGATCGGCTACCTGGTTCGCACCTACAAGGATCCGACGCTGCCGGATATGCGAGGCGTCCTGTTCGACGGCTCGCTGGTGTGGGCGGCCAGCGGCCTCACCACAGTGAAGCTCGTCGCCACGACCACGCCGCAGGAGACAACGCTGCCCGGCGTGTCCGGCCTGCTGTCGTACGATGCCGGCATCCAGGTCGACCATGCGTTCCGACGCTGGCTGATCGGCACTGCCCGGCTCGCCTACGGCATCGACGATTTCGTCGGCTCGATACGCCAGGACACGCGCTATGGCGCCTCGGCGGCGCTCACCTACCGGCTCACCCGCACGGTGCAGGTCAAAGGCGAGGTGCGGCAGGAATGGCGCCGCTCCAACGTGGCGGGCAACGATTACGACGCAACGATCGGAATGCTCGGCTTGCGCTGGCAGCCGTGACGTGAAAAAACCTGCATCCTGAACGTCACAGCGTGGCGAAGTTCCGCCGGATTGGCGGAGCAATATCGTCTTGTGTCAGCCGAGGATGGGGAATGAAGCTCGACTATCATGTCGTGAAATCGGCGGTGAACTGGTACTTCGGCCGCTACGTCGACCGCGCGAGCCGTCCCACGTTCTTCGACATCAAGCGGGACTACCCGGCGCTCGACCTGGTGACGCAGGCCTATCCGATCATCCGCCGCGAGTTCGAGCAGCTGCTTGCGGATGCGGGCGAGCTGCCGCAGTACCACGAGCTCGACTCCGGCGAGCGCAAGATTTCCAGCACGACGCCGAAGCGCTGGAACGTGTTCATGCTCGAGATCATGGGTCACAAGCCGGCCGCGAACGTCGCCCGTTGCCCGGAAACGTGCCGCGTGCTCGCCCGCGTGCCGAACATGATTCAGGCGTTCTTCTCGATCCTCGAGGCGGGCAAATCGGTGCCGGAGCACGAAGGACCCTATCTCGGCTATCTGCGCTATCACCTCGGCCTGCGCGTGCCGACCGACAATCCGCCCAAACTGGTGGTGAACGGACAGGATTACGTGTGGAAGGAAGGCGAGGCCGTGCTGTTCGATGACAGCTGGCCGCACTCGGTCGTCAACAGCAGCGTGGAAACGCGGGCGGTGTTGATCGTCGACGTGCGTCGTCCGCTTCCCGCCGCGCCGGACCTGCTCAATCGCTTCATGCTCGACGTCGTCGCGCGCCACACCTATGGCCGTCACGTCGCCCGCAAGGCCGAGCGTTTTGCCGCGGCGCAAGGAGCCGCGGCACCGGCCGGACGATGAGGCGCCGTTGATGCCTCAGCGCGCCGCCGCGACATCTTGCGTCGGTGCAGATCGCGCCAGCTCCGCCGCCATCGACCGCGTGAAGACGCGTACATCGTCGATGAACCGCGCCACCGCCGGGTTCAGGGTGCGATTCCTCAGCGTGACGGCGGCAAACGGCCACGGCCGGAACGGCAGTTCGACCGGCAATATCTTCAAGGACAGCTCGTCCGCCTTGAACCGCAGGATTGAGGCGGGAAACACCGAGATGAAGGGTCCGCTGGCGAGCAATGACGCACGCAGCTGGATCGAATAGGTCGTCAGATAGATCTTCGGCATGTCGAGCCCGCGGGCGCGGAACGCCTCCGCCACGATCGTGTTGTTCCAGCCGGCGGGCGGCGCCAGCACCCAGGGCTCGTCGACGAGCTCGGCGAGGTCGATCCGCGGCCGGCGGCACAACGGATTCTGTTTTCCCGCCGCCACCACCGAATGGTCGTCGAACAAGGTTTCCACGTTCAGGTCGTCGTCCTCGCTGGCGAGCGGCCGCACGATGCGCGCAAGCACGACGTCGAGGCTGCGTGCGCGCAGCTCGGGAAAGTCAAGGGTGGGCGTGACGAGCGGCTTGAGATGCAGGAAGACGCGCGGATGCGCCTGCGAGAACCGCTGCAGGATCGGCGGCAGCACCGCCGACGCAAAGGCCTCGGCGCAGCCGATGCGCACCTCGCCGCTGGCGGGATCGGCCAGGCACTCGATGTCGTTGATGCCCTGCTTGAGCTCGTCGAACACGATCGTGCTGCGCTTCACCAGGGCGCGTCCGTAGACGGTCGGCTCGATGCCGTTCGGGCGGCGATCGAGCAGGCGGACGCCGAGCATGTGCTCGAGCTCTGCCACCGTCTCCGACACCGCGGGCTGCGACACGCCGAGATGCGATGCGGCCTTGGCCATGCTGCCGCGCCGGACCACGGTGCAAAATACATGCAAGTCGCGTAATTTAAGACGACGACCAATCTGACTTTCCCAATCGATTCTTCCGCCCATGCCAGACCCCTCGTGCAAGCCCAGGGAAAGACGAAGAAAGGAAAGCGAGCATTTCATGCTAGGCCGGGCTGGCGCTTCAATCAAGACGTGCATTAACATGATACCGGCGGCCCGCCGGCTCGATGTATCTGCCGCCAGACGGGGACGGACCATGGCGACGCGCAGGGCCTGCCTGGGATCGTTGGCCGCTGTGCTGGCGCTCGGCCCCGGCCGTTCCGCCCGGGCGCAGGCGTGGCCGACGCGGCCGGTGCGCATCGTGGTGCCGTTTTCCGCTGGCGGAAATGCCGACATCATTGCCCGGATCGTCGCCCAGCGGCTGGCCGAGGCATTTGGCCAGCAATTCGTGATTGAGAACCGCGCCGGCGCCAGCGGCGCGGTCGCGGCCGAGGCCGTGGCCCGCGCGCCGGCCGACGGGTATACCCTGCTCGCCGCCAACGTGCCGCAGATCGCCGTACTGCCGGCGATCGGCAAGACACCCTACGATCCGGTGCGGGATTTCGCGCCGATCAGCAACATCGGGATCAATCCTTTCGTCCTGGTGGCGCATCCGAGCATTCCGGTGGAGACGCTGGCGCAGTACGTGGATTATGTCCGCGGCCGGCCGAACACGATCACCTATGTGGGATCCGGCACCGCGAGCCTCACCTATCTCACCATGGCGCTGTTCCGGAAACGCGCCGGGCTCGACATGATTCCCGTGAGCTACAGGGGCGGTGCGGCGCCAGTGGCGGATCTGGTGGCCGGCCACGTCAAGACGATGTTCGCCAATGTCTCGGTGGTGATGCCGCATGCGGCGAGCGGCGCGCTGAAACTCATCGCGGTGACGAGCGAGCGGCGCGTGCCGCAGCTCCCGCAAGTGCCGACATTCGCCGATGCCGGATTTCCCAACTTCACCATCGTGACGTGGAACGGCTTGATGGCGCCGGCCGGCACGCCGCGCGACATCATCGATCGCATCGCCGCGGAGATTGGCCGCGCCGTCAAGGATCAGAAATTCGTCGAACGTCTCACCGGCGACGGGTTCGAGCCGCTCGGCAGCACGCCGGAAGAATTTTCCGCCACCATCGCGGCCGACATGGCGTTCTGGGCGGAGGCGGTCAGGTCGGTCGGCGAGGCCGAGCGGTAGAGCATGATCCCGAAAAGGCCTGGCCCGGACCTGATCCGGGCTGGATACCGGTTTTCGGAAAAGATCATGCTCCAACGATAAACCAGAGCGGGATGACGCTTCGAAGAAAGTCATCCCGCTCTAAAGCGCATCACGACTGATCGAGCAGCCGCTTGAGCTCCGCACGCAGGGCGGGCGCTACATCCTCGCGCGCCAGCGCATAGGCGACGTTGGCGGTGAGAAAGCCGATCTTCGAGCCGCAGTCGAAGATGCGCCCCTCGAACGCATAGCCGAAGACCGGCTGCTGCCTGGCCAGCCCGAGCATGGCGTCGGTCAGCTGGATCTCGCCCCCGGTGCCCGCGGTCTGCTTCTCCAGGAACGAAAAGATCTCGGGCTGCAGGATGTAGCGCCCCGAAATCATGAGGTTGGACGGCGCATCCTGGGGCTTGGGCTTTTCCACCATGGCGGTGATGCGAAAGCCCTTGCCGCGCTGCTCGCCCACCTCAACGATGCCGTATTGCTGCACCTGGTCGCGCGGCACCTCGTAGACCGCGATCACGTTGCCGCCGCCGGTCTCGCCATAGACCTCCATCATCTCGCTCAAGGCGCCGCGCGGTCCGAAATGCAGCATGTCGGGCAGGAGCAGCGCGAACGGCTCGTTACCCACGATGTCGCGCGCGCACCACACGGCGTGGCCCAGCCCGAGCGGCTCCTGCTGGCGCGTGAAGCTCGTCTGGCCGGCGCCGGGCAGCTCGGCTTCCAGCGCTTCGAGTTCGCGGCTCTTGCCGCGTTTCTGCAGCGTGGCTTCGAGCTCGAACTGCTTGTCGAAATGGTCCTCGATCACGGCCTTGTTGCGGCCGGTCACGAAGATGAAATGCTCGATGCCGGCCTCGCGCGCCTCGTCCACCACGTGCTGGATCACCGGGCGGTCGACGACGGGCAGCATCTCCTTGGGCATGGCCTTGGTGGCGGGCAGGAACCGGGTGCCCAGGCCGGCGACGGGGAATACGGCTTTGCGGATCGGCTTCATGATACCCAGATGACGGCTCGGGAGGCTTTCGGCGAGGGGTGCTAAGATATCGGGAGCCTTATTTAAGATATCGGAAACGAAACCCCAACCGACGGGGAGGGGCCCGGGCCAGACCCGGCGAAGGACAAGAGACGCGCTATGGCGATTGGTTCCCTCGGCTTGCGGATTTTGTGGGTCGCCGCGATCGTGACCGGCGCGACCACCGGAGCCGCCGCCCAGTTGCCCGATCTGCGGTCGCTATTCGCGCCCAATCCGTCCACCGGCGCGGTCCCGCCCCCGACGCCTGCGCCGGAATGGACCGGTCAGGACGGCGCCTCCGGCCACCCGCTGATGACGCGCGACGCCA
>DATFWC010000528.1:0-3779 GCA_035259885.1 Xanthobacteraceae bacterium | reverse complement strand
CAACGGCATGGTCATGCTCGGGTCGGTGAGGCCGTCCGAATATGGTAAGCTGCTGGTGCGTCCGCGCGATGCCGGTGGCGTGACCATGAGCGTCTACGTCATCGTCGACGACGTGGATGCGCATTTCGCCCGCGCGAAGGCGGCCGGTGCCGTCATTACGCGCGAGCCGGTGACGCAGGACTACGGTGGCCGCGATTACACCGCCCAGGACCCGGAGGGCCACGTGTGGACCTTCGGCTCCTATGATCCGTGGGCCAGGCCGGCATGAACTTTTGCCGCCGGTCACGCGACAGAACCGCGACGGAAACGATGGCGCGGCGATTTCGTTGACGCTGTAGTTGTTCAGACAACGAGCGAGGGCATTCAGATGCGACGCATCTTCATCGTGCTGGCGCTGGGCCTGCTGGGGCTCACGTCCCAGATGGAAACCGCAAGCGCCGAATATGTCACCTATCCGTGGTGCGCCCAGTACGGCGGCCGCGGCGGGGGCGGGCGCAACTGCGGCTTCTGGACCTATGAGCAGTGCATGGCTGCACTCTGGGGCAACGGCGGCTATTGCGAGGCCAATCCCATGTTCCGCGGCCGCGTGCCCGGGCAGATTCCGCCTCCCGGCCGCTTCGGCTACTAGCTTTTCGCCGACCGGCAGGGCAGGCGCCTCTGGCGGCAGCGCGCCCGCGCTCGCAGGGCGAGCATGGCGCCGACCGGCAGGGCAGGCGCCCGAGCGGCAGCGCGCCCGCCGGCGGGCATGTCGCCGCGGCTGTGCCAGACCTGCCACAGCGGAATTGAACGAAGGGCGTAGCCGGCCCGGCCGCCGTGGGCATGAACATCCTGGCGGTATGCGACGACCAATGCCTGGATCGTCGTTCAAACCGGTCGATCGGGGCGTGTATTCGTAACCTCGCTTCACGCGCGACGTGAAGCCGAGGCTGCCTGTCCCTGCCGTGCAAACGGGCTTCAAGTCGGGCATCGACGAACGTCGTGACGTGCTGCACTTCCGCGATTGATCACAGGAGACCTGATCGATGCTTGCTCGATGTCATGCGCGTGCCGTGGGGGCGGCACTCACCGTCGTGGGCTGCATGTTGGCCGTGGGCCCGGCCCGTTCCGAGATTCCGTCCGCCGGCTGTCCGCTCGGATACGCCAGCGTGGGCGCGCGCTGCGTCAGCGAGACCGGCCGCGACGTGATCGAAGCCTTCCGGCCGATCCAGGCGATCCGCTACGTGCTCGGCTCGAAGCGCGTGATCGGCTACTTCATGCCGGCGAGCGGCGAATGCCGCCTGACGCTGATGCTCGCCGAGGAGGTGGACCCGATGGTGAGCGAGCCGCTGTCGGCGGCGCGGCTCGTCGTGTCGCTGCGCCCGGGCCAGAGCGCCAGCGTCGGCAGCGCCGAGGCCGAGACCATGCAGGTGACCTGCCAGGGCGCCGCCGACATGGTGGAGGTCAAGCGGCACGCGCCCGACGAGGCCTACGCCATGCGCCGCGGCGCGAAGTCCCAGGAGGCACGCTGACGGGCGTGCGGGGCGCCGCGTCCAGGCACGCATTTGTGATGCCGGGGGGCGCGCCCGCGACGACGCAGGCCGAGGCGTTGGGCGCGACCATCGTCTACAATGGTACCTGCTTCGGCCACGGCGCGCGGTGCTCGCGGTCGTTGACCTGGGATCATCGAGAGGCTCGCCATGCGACGTATCCTGACCGCTCTGGCGCTGTGCGCCGTGGGCTTCACGGCCGCCGGCATCGAACCGGCGAGCGCCGATATCACCTATCCGTGGTGCGCCCAGTACCGGGGTGGCGACCGCGGTGGCGGGCGCAACTGCGGCTTCTGGACCTATGGTCAATGCATGGCAGCGGTATCGGGGATGGGCGGCTATTGCGAAGCCAATGCGATGTACCGCGGCCCGCAGCCGGGAATGATCCCACCGCCGACGCCGCTGCCGCCGACGGGCGGGCGTGTGTATTGAGGTGAAGCAGCCGCGCCGCAGGACGCTGGTGTCCCTTAGGCGCATCCAATCATCGGGAGGGCACGGACATGCGCCGTATCCTGATTGCCCTGGCGCTGTGCGCCGTGGGTTTCACCGCCGCCGGCATCGAACCGGCGAGCGCCGAGATCACCTATCCGTGGTGCGCCCAGTACGGCGGGAAACGTGACGGCGGCGGGCGCAACTGCGGTTTCTGGACCTTCCAGCAGTGCATGGCCACGGTGTCCGGAACGGGCGGCTTTTGCGAAGCCAATGCCATGTACCGCGGGCCGCAGCCGGGCATGGTCCCGCCGCCGCCACAGCCGCGCGGGCGCGGGTATGGCGTCGGGGGTATGTACTGACGTGAAGCCACAGCGCCGCGGGGTGTTGTTGACCTGAGGCGCTTCCCATCATCGAGAGAGGTTCGACATGCGACGCATCCTGATTGCTCTGGCGCTCTGCGCCGCAGGCTTTGCGGCCGCCAGCCAACCCGCCGGCGCCGACACCACCTATCCGTGGTGCGCGGTGTACGGCGGCCGCGACGGCGGCGGGACCAACTGTGGGTTCTGGACCTACCAGCAATGCATGGCCACGCTGTTCGGCAATGGCGGCTATTGCGCCGCCAACGCGATGTTCCGCGGTCCCCAGCCCGGCATGATCCCCCCGCCTGGCGTTCCGCCGCGGCGCGGCTATTAGGCCGACTTGGCGAACAGAAACCGGATGGGTTGAGCGGCAGCAAAACCCATCCTCTTGCCGAAACGTCCGCAATGGAGTTCGCTTTGCCGATTCCATCGGCAGGGCGGAGCGAACGTCATGGCGGATCCCGAACAGCCCGACTGGTGGGCGGCCGGCCTAACTCCGCCGTCGCCCGACAAACTGACCAAAGCTCTCGAGTTCTTCAAAGACTGGACCAATTACCTGTTGGTCACGACCGTCGCGGCAATCGGCTGGGTCGCCGCCGAAAAGGCCGCGATCGCCAATCATCCCAGGCTGAAGTTCTTTTGCTTGTTGGCGCTCGGACTTTCGGCGGTCTTCGGCATCCTGACCCAGGCCATGGTTCCTTTGATTCAGGAGCAGCGGCGGAATGAAACGTCGAACTATTCGGTGCCGGTGAAGTTTTGGTTCTGGCCAAAGCTGGCTCGGCTGGTTGAGCCGCAGTGGCGGGACGGCATGCGGCTTACATGGATGTGTTTCCCGCAACACCTTCTGCTCATCATCGGGATCATGCTTTATGTCTATGCGGCATGGCCCAAACGGTGAGCCATAGTTGCGCCGCCCGAAAAAGCCAGGACTTGATCCAGGCTGGATGGCGGTTTTTCGGAAAAGAACTGACGATTCGAAGAAAGTCATCTCGCGCTAAGGCGCGGGCTGGCCGACACTCGCGACGGGCCGTTCGGTCGTGACGGGCCGTCCGTCCGGCGCGAGCGCCCGCGCCCGCCACTGCGTCATGAGCGCGGCCAGGGTCTGGTGCGACAGCCCATAGGTATCGAGCATGATGGCGTTGCCGCCGAGCATGCTCACGGTCTCGGCGATGGTCCCCTTGAGCCTGGCGTCGTCATAGACGACGACGCGCGAAGGCTTGAACCATTCGTCGCCCTCTTCATCCTCGGTGACCGAAAACTCGCTCACCTGCCGCCACGGCGTGCGCGCGTTGCGGAACATGTGGCGGGTCTCGAACCCGTCGGCGTCGAGCGTGAGGCTGCCGCTTGCGGGCAGCAGCATGATTACGGCGACGAGACTGCACAGGCCGAAAAAGACGATGCCGGCCCAGGCGATCCACCGGTCCCATGCCTCGTCGATGCCGAGGTCGCCGCACAGAAGAAA
>DATFWC010000527.1:0-3932 GCA_035259885.1 Xanthobacteraceae bacterium | reverse complement strand
TCGGGTCCGACCTCGGCCGGATTGGCGCCTTCAATGCCCATGATGCGGATGTCGCGCGTCTGCAGTTCGGCCACCAGATGGGCGATGGCGTCCTTGCTGAGGTTCACCGCTGAAAGGTCAAGCACCACGGGCTTGCCGACGAAGAAGCCAGTCGAGCGGCGCGTCCAGGCGTCGAGATCAGCCAGCCAGTCGAAGATCGGCGCCTCCGGCGTGAGCACGAAGGCGATATAGGAGCGGCCGCGAAAGCGCATCGATCGAGGTTGGCGAATCGGGTCGTCCGTCATGGTGATTCTTGAACTCCCTTACGAGCGGGGCGATTTGGCCCCGCGTCTGGTTAATGGCTGGTTAAGGGAGGTCGCCGATTCTTAATAACATGCATGAGCGAGCTGTCTTTCTGGCGCCGAAAATCCATAAGCAAAATCGCTGAATGCACTGTATTTGCACGCATTTTCCGCCTGCAAGGGGGCGGTCTGGCGGCCCGTCGGCGCAGCGCCGGCCAGATTAATATTTTCAGGCCGTGCCGGCCGGGATGCCGGCGGTGCGCAGGCCGGCCACGAACCGGTCGAGAAAGGCGCTGTCGTTGCAGAAGAAGAATTGCTGGCGGGCGAACGCGGCAGTGTAATCCGGCTTGCGCTCGAGCAGTTCGGCCGCGGCACGAAAGGCTTCCGGCCCGGCCTCGATACTGCCGAGGCAAGCCGTCAGCGTGGCAAAGGCGCGGTACGGGGCGTTGGGCAGCCGCGTGGCCTGACGGGCGAACCTGACCGCCGCTTCGAATTCGCCGAGCGCGAACCGGGCCCAGGAGCGGACGTGATGGAAGCTCCATACGTGGCCGTCGCGCGGGCTGAGCATCGTGGCGCGGTCGAGCAGTGCTTCCGCCTCGAGCGCCCGACCGGACCACAGGAAATTGAACCCTTGCGCGAAATAGGCCTGGGCAAAGCTCGGGTTGAGCTCCATGGCGAGATCGAGGGCGGCGGTGGCCTCGTCGTTGCGGCGCATGAGGCACAGGGCGCGGCCGAGCACGAAGTGGCACATGCAGTCGCGGTCGTCCAACGCCACGGCCGTGCGCGCGGCGCGCAGGCCGGCCTCGAGCCGGGCCGGGCGCTCGTGCGGCGCGGCATAGAGTGTCCGCTGCACGCCGACATAGCCGAGCGCGGCGTGGGCGCGTGCGAGTTCCGGTTCGAGTTCGATGGCGCGAAGCAGGAACTGTTCGGCGCCGTCGAATCCCGAGGGCGTGAAGGCGCACAGATGCCACAACGCGCGCTGGTAGCACTCCCAGGCATCGAGATTGGTCGGCGGCTTGCGTGATGCCGCCTGCTGCTCGATCTTGGCGAGCTCGGGCTCGATGGTGGCCGAGATCTGGCGGGCCATCTCCTCCTGGATGTCGAAAATGTCGGCGAGCGGTACGTGGTAGCTCTCGGACCACAGCTGCGTGCCGTCAGCGGCGCGGACGAGTTCGACACTGATCTTCACCGTCTCGTTGCCGCGGCGGATGCTGCCGACGAGCAGGTAGCGGGCACCGAGGGCCTCGCCGATCTCACGGATGTCGAAATCCGGATCCGAGAACGCGGTGGTCGAGTGGCGCGAGATGATGGTGAGCCAGCGGTTGCGGGCCAGCAACCGGATCAGGTCCTCCATCATGCCGTAGCCGAAATACTCGTTTTCCGTATCGCCGCTGAGATTCTCGAACGGCAGCACGGCAATTGATGTGCGGCCGCCGGACGGCGCGATGGCCGGTTCTGTTCCTTTCGCCGCGAGAGGGCGCGCCGCCAACGCGGTCGCCTGATCATCGGCCCCGTCGTCGCGCCGACCGCCTGGAGCCGGCGCGGCAGCTGCCGCAACGCATGCCGTTCGTCTCTCCTCGACCTCCCCGGCAAAGCGGAAACCGCGCTTGGGCACGGTACGAATCAGGATCTGGGCGGCGCCGTTGTCGCCGAGCGCCCGGCGCGCCGCCTTGATCCGGCTGCTGAGCGACGCCTCGGAGACGATGCGCCCCCGCCAGATGGCATCGAACAGCTCGTCCTTGCTGACGGTGCGCTCGCGGTTGCGCACCAGGTGAACGATGAGGTCGAAAACCTGCGGTTC
Source organism: Xanthobacteraceae bacterium (assembly GCA_035259885.1). Lineage (GTDB taxonomy): Bacteria > Pseudomonadota > Alphaproteobacteria > Rhizobiales > Xanthobacteraceae > DATFWC01. The sequence continues at coordinate 1,850 of DATFWC010000527.1, read as the reverse complement.
GACCCGCACGGCTTCGCCGTTGCGGCGCAACTCATGCCGCGGAAGATCGATCTCGCAATCGGCGAAGCGGAAATGCAACCGGGCTCCTCCCCGTAGATGCGCTCGGGCCTTTTGTCGCCGGGAACCGCAAAAGGCTCATTGGCCGGCCGATCACATTCACGGCATCTCCGACAAAAATTCAGCAAAAATCCACGGCCGGCGCAGGCCTTTTCCAAGCGCCGCGTCGCGTCTGCGGTTAATAGCCCGCCCCGTTGCCGGCGACGCGCCTCCGCATCGACCAGCAGCACGATTCGCAAAGGCCGCCGATCCGGTCGGCATCCCGGCGCTCCGCGCGCCAACGAGAGGGCGACATGTCTCCGATCCAGTCCCATCACGGATCACCAGTTCATCCATGGGTGGACCGAATAGGGCGGCGCCGCGTCGCGCAATCGCTCGCTCGCCAGCTTGGCGCGTTCGCGGCCAGGTGGCGATTCCGTCGCGCCATGCATGAGCTCGCGCGGCTGGACGATCGCATGCTCTCGGACATCGGCATCAGCCGCGGCGAAATCGAGTTCGTGACTCGTTACAGCCGCGACGGCGCTGCGGTCCTGTCCGCCGCGCAAGCGCAGGCGCGCGCGCTGGCGGCAGCGCATTTCCCACCCTTGTGACCGAAGCACCCGCTTCCGTCGCGACAGCAACCAACCGCCGAACTCTCGGCCAATCTTCGAAAGGACCACGACAATGGCCATCACCGCCAGATTTCTTCCCGGTACCGGTCAGCTTACCGAGTTCGGCGACGCGCTCGACAACACCATCATCACCAGCCGCAACGCGGCGGGGCAAATTTTGGTCAACGGCGGCGCGGTGCCGGTCCTCGGCGGCACTGCGACGGTGGCCAACACCGCCCTGATCACGGCGTTCGGCCAGGGCGGCAACGATACGATCAAGCTCGACGAGGCGAACGGCGCGTTGCCCGCCGCCAACCTGTTCGGCGGCGCCGGCAACGACACGCTGATCGGCGGCTCCGGCGGCGACATGCTGTTCGGCCAGACCGGCAACGACATTCTGCAGGGCAAAGGCGGCAATGACTTCCTGTTCGGCGGCGCCGGCAACGACGTGCTGACCGGTGGCGATGGCGATGACCAGATGTTCGGCGAAGCTGGCGACGACCGCTTTATCTGGAACCCGGGCGATGACACCGACCTGGCGGAAGGCGGCGCCGGCATTGACACCACCGAGGTCAACGGCGGCAACGGCAGCGAGGTCTTCACCGTCACGGCAAACGGTACGCGAGTCCGCTTCGACCGCCTCGACCCGGCCCCCTTCACCATCGACATGGGCACCATGGAGAACCTGGTCGTCAACATGAACGGCGGCGACGACCAATTCTCGGCCACCGGCAATCTCGCCGCGCTCATCAAGATCACGGTCGACGGCGGCGCCGGCAACGACACGATCCTCGGCGGCAACGGCGACGACACGCTGCTCGGTGGCGACGGCAACGATTTCATCGATGGCAATCAAGGCAGCGACCTGGCGTTTCTCGGCGCCGGCGACGACGTATTCCAGTGGGACCCGGGCGACGGCAGCGATACGGTCGATGGTCAGGCCGGTAGTGACACGATGCTGTTCAACGGCAGCGCTGGCAGCGAGATCTTCGAGATTTTACCCAATGGCGAGCGCGTTCTCCTCACGCGCAACCTCGGCAACATCGTCATGGACCTCAATGAGATCGAGCACGTCAAGATCAACGCTCTCGGCGGCGTCGACACCATCAAGGTCAACGATCTGACCGGCACCGACGTGACCGACGTTGCCATCGACCTGGCCGGGACCATTGGCGGGACGGCCGGCGACAACCAGGCCGACAC
>DATFWC010000526.1:0-10434 GCA_035259885.1 Xanthobacteraceae bacterium | reverse complement strand
GAGAACCTGCAGGTGCCGCATTACTTTAAGGACAAGAGTGAGATGGCGGACGACGCCGCTACGTGCCGCGCCGCCGCCGAGGTCGACGGGATCAGTCCTACGGACTTGAACAAAGCGGTCGGTGGCGACCTGGAAAAACATCTCCTCTCGGCGCAGAACAAATTCACCGAGACGGCGCTGCGGCGCCAAAAGGAGCGATAGTTTACAGCACCGTTGAGCCTGCAGGCGCCAAAACGGGGTGCGGGCTCGCATTCAACGTCCCGGCGGCGGCTGCAATTGGATCCGCGGCAACATCCGGAGGGCCAGCGAAATCAATGCTCTTGATTGTAAATGGCGCGCACGCAGTCGCCGCAAGAAAACTTCGAAAGACAGTAACGGGCGCAGATAATCGAGCATCTCGCTGATAGTTACGGGGCAGCCGATCGGATCTGTTGCGGACCCCGCACGCCGGTCATCACTCCAACAAACGGGCAGATCCGTCTGACCTCCCCCATATTGTCCGGCATCTTCTTGCATTTCGATTCGCTGCATGCCGGCTACGGAGCGCGCTAGAGCTGCAGGCCTTCGGCGGCCGCGAAGGATTCGAGCTTGGCCCGCAGCGACAGGCCCTTCGACGGGCTGTCGAGCAGCGGCAGCAGAGCGCAGGCCGCCTTGGCGGCATCGAGCTCGAGCAGCAGCGCCTTGACCGGCCCGATGGCGGAGGCGGTGAGCGACAGCGAGCGATAGCCGAGCGCGACCAGCGCCAGCGCACCGAGCGGCTTGGAGGCCAGCTCGCCGCACAGCGTCACCGGCTTGCCGTGGGCATGGCCCTTGTCGGCGATGTCCTTCAGCGCCCGCAGCACCGGCGCCGAGATTGGATCGAACCGGTTGGCCACGAGTGAATTGCCGCGGTCGGCGGCGTAGAGGAACTGTACGAGATCGTTCGAGCCAACCGACAGGAAGTCGGCGCGCTCCAGAAGCTCGTCAAGCTGGAACAGGATCGACGGCACCTCGACCATGGCCCCCACCTCGACCCGCTCGGGCAGCACATAGTGGTGGCGGCGCAGGTGGGTGAGCTCACGCTCGACCATCGCCTTGGCGCGGTCGAACTCGTCGACCGTCGCGATCATCGGGAACATCACCTTCAGCTCGCGGCCCGACGTGGCCTTGAGCAGCGCGCGGATCTGGCTGCGCAACAGGCCGGGCCGGTCGAGGCCGAGGCGAATGGCGCGCCAGCCGAGCGCCGGGTTCTCCTCCTCGACGCTGCGCATGTAGGGCAGCACCTTGTCGCCGCCGACGTCGAGCGTACGGAACGTCACCGGGCGCCCGTCGGCGGCGTCGAGCACGGCCTGGTACAACGACAGCTGTTCGCTGGCGCGCGGAAACGCCGGCGAGATCATGAACTGCAGCTCGGTGCGGAACAGGCCGATGCCGGCGGCGCCAGTCTCGGCGATGTGCGGCAGGTCCACCATGAGGCCGGCATTGAGCATCAGCGTCACCGGCTGGCCGTCGCGGGTGACGCACGGTTTTTCGCGCAATGCCAAATACTGGGCCTGGCGCCGCGCCCGCAGCCGCACGCGCTCGATGTAGGCGTTCTCGACGTCCGGCGGCGGCCGCACATGCAGGTCACCGGTGGTGCCGTCGACGATGATGGCGTCGCCGGGGTCTACTGCGCCGGTGGCGTTCTCGATCTGCCCGACGGTGGCGATGCCGAGCGCGCGCGCCACGATGGCGACGTGCGAGTTGGGCCCGCCCTCCTCCAGGAGCAGGCCACGCAAGCGCTTGGGGTCATAGTCGAGCAGCGCCGCCGGCCCCATGGAGCGGGCGACGATGACGGCGTTTTCCGGCAGCTGCTCGCGCGCGGGCGCATGCTCCTGGCCGGTGAGCTGGCGCATCAGCCGGTGGGCAAGGTCGTCGAGATCGTGCAGGCGGTCGCGCAGGAACGGATCGGTCTGGCGCAGCATGCGGGCGCGGGTGTCGGACTGCACGCGTTCCACCGCCGCCTCGGCCGTCAACCCGGTCATCACGGCTTCGCTCAGGCGGCGCAGCCAGCCGCGGTCGGAGGCGAACATGCGGTAGGCCTCCAGCACGTCGCGGTGCTCGCCGCCGGCCGCCACGTCGCCGCGCTCGAGCATCACGTCGAGATCCGACTGCAGGATGTCGACCGCCTCCTCGAGCCGCCTGAGCTCCCGCTGCATGTCGTCGGCGATGTAGTTGGTGATGACGACGCGTGGCTCGTGCAGCACCACGTGGCCGAGCGCGATCCCGTCCGCCAGCGCCAGGCCGACGAAGTGCAGGGGGCGGCGGACCGCCGGCTCGAGCCCGGGCTTGGCGAGCGCCGCGAGCTCGCCCGAGGCGATCATCTCGGCGAGCACCACCGCGATGGTTTCGAGCGCCTCCTCCTCTTCCTCCGAATAGGTGCGGCGCGCCCGGTTCTGCACCACCAGGACGCCGAGAGTGTTGCCGGCGCGCAGGATCGGCACGCCGAGGAACGAGTGATAGATTTCCTCGCCGGTCTCCGGCCGGTACGAAAAGGCCGGATGCTCGTGCGCCTCCGACAGGTTGACCGACTTGGCCTCGCGCGCCACCAGGCCGACCAGGCCTTCGTCGGCGCTCAGCACGGTGAGGTGGACGGCCTCCCGCTTGAGGCCTTCGGTGGCGTAGAGCTCGAGGCTGCCGTCGACGCGCAGGACGTAGACGGAACAGACCTCCGCCACCATGTTGGCGGCGATCAGGACGACGATCTTGTCCAGGCGCTCCTGCGCGCTGACCGGCTCCGCCATCACCTCGCGGAGGCGGCGCAGCAGCACGCGCGGACCGCCGAGCGCGCCACGCATGGCGTGAGGTCCTCTGGCGACAGCGGGAATCAGCAGTCAGTCAGTGTTCAGTAACCACAAAAGCCGCGCCAATGGCAGGCACTGATTACTGGCTCAACGGACCTCTGATCCCCGGCACGGCTGGGGCCTCGCGCTGAAGGCCCCCAGGTCGGACGGTGAACCGCGGGGCCCGGCTCCCCGTGGGGTACTGGCCCTGGCTATAGCCAATGCGGCGCGCGCCATGCAAGCCAAAGCGGCGAATCGCGCTTCACGATGCGCTCCGTTCATCGTGATTCCGGCCTCATTCGCACGTTCTGTCATTTGGCGGGTGCGGGCGAAACGCTCCGGGGGGAGCCACCGAGCAGGCCAAGCCCTGCTTTCGTAGTCCATTATTTGTCGAGGCCGTACAGAGAATGCAGCCGCCGCACGGCCAGTTCCGCCGCATCGGCATCGATCAGCAGCGAAAACTTGATTTCCGAGGTCGAAATCGCGCGGATGTTGATCTGCCGTTCGGCGAGCGCCTTGAAGGCCTTGGCGGCCACGCCGGCATGGCTGCGCATGCCGATGCCGATGACCGAGACTTTTGCCACGTCGTTGGCGCCGTCGAGACGGTCGTAGCCGATCGTGTCCTTCTGGCGCGTGAGCACGTCGCAGGCGCGCTGGTAGTCGGCGGCCGGCACTGTGAAGGTGATGTCGGTGGTGAGACCGTCCTCTGATACGTTCTGCACGATCATGTCGACGTTAATGTTGGTTTCGGCGAGCGGGCCGAAAATGGCCGCGGCCACGCCGGGCTTGTCCTGCACGCGCCGGATCGAGATCTGCGCCTCGTCCTTGGAATAGGCGATGCCGGTTACGACCTGCTGTTCCACAATCTCCTCCTCATCGCAAATGAGGGTTCCGGGCGGGATGCCGTGCGGATCGATATCCTCCGGCTTGTCGAAGCTCGAGCGCACGAAGATGCGCACCTTGTGCACCATGCCGAGCTCGACCGAGCGCACCTGCAGCACCTTGGCGCCGAGCGACGCCATTTCCAGCATTTCCTCGAAGGTGATCTTGTCGAGACGTTTCGCACGCGGGACCACGCGAGGATCGGTGGTGTAGACGCCATCGACGTCGGTGTAGATATCGCAGCGATCGGCCTGGACGGCGGCCGCAATGGCCACCGCCGACGTATCGGAGCCGCCGCGGCCGAGCGTGGTGATGCGGCCGGTCTCGCGGTGGATGCCCTGGAAGCCGGCGATCACCGCGACCTCGCCGCGCTCCTTGAATCGCCTGATCAGCTCGTCACCGTTGATGTCGACGATGCGGGCGCCGGCATGGGCATTGCTGGTGTGGATCGGCAGCTGCCAGCCCTGCCACGAGCGGGCGTTGACCCCCATCCCTTCCAGCACGATGGCGAGCAGGCCCGACGTCACCTGCTCGCCCGACGCCACCACCGCGTCATATTCCCGGGCATCGTGCAGCGGGGATGCGTCGCGACACCAGCCGACCAGCTCGTTGGTCTTGCCGGCCATGGCCGACACCACCACAGCGACCTCGTGCCCGGCGTCGACCTCGCGCTTGACGTGGCGCGCCACATTGCGGATGCAGTCGATATCGGCGACCGAGGTTCCGCCGAATTTCATCACCAGGCGAGCCATGCGGATTCCGACGGGGCTGCGGCGCAGCAGCAGAGGGGAAGCTTCGGCAAGGCTGAGTGCCCGCGCGAAAAGGCGCGTATACATACCGGCGGGCTCTGCCCCTCGCAACCGCGCCCGGATCGTTCACCTTGTCCCGCTCCGCGGGGCGTTTGGCGCAGGACCGACATGAACCGCGAACCACACCAGGCTGGGGGCTCGACCGTCGATGCGGCCGAGGTCGCGCACTTCGACGCCATGGCGGCGAACTGGTGGGACCCGCAGGGCGAGATGCGCGCCCTGCACATGATCAATCCGGTGCGGATCGGCTATATCCGCGACGCCGCCTGCCGGCATTTCGCCCGCGACCCCAGGCGTCTCGACTGCCTGCAGGGCCTGCGCATCCTCGACATCGGCTGCGGCGCCGGCCTGTTGTCGGAGCCGCTGGCGCGCCTCGGGGCCGCCATGGTCGGCGCCGATCCGGGCGAGACCAACATCAAGATGGCCAAGGTCCATGCCGCCCAATCCGGCCTGGATATCGACTACCGCGCGGTTACCGCCGAGGCGCTGGCGGACGCCGGCGAGCGCTTCGACATCGTGCTGGCGATGGAGGTGGTGGAGCACGTCGCCGACGTCGGCCTGTTCGTCCAGCGCTGCGCCGAGATGGTGAAGCCCGGCGGGCTGATGGTCGTCGCCACCATCAACCGCACGCTCAAGAGCTTCGCCTTCATCATCGTGGGCGCCGAATACATTTTGCGCCTGCTACCGCGCGGAACCCACCAGTGGGACAAGCTGGTGCGCCCTGACGAGCTCGAAGCCGCGGTGGAGAGAAACGGCCTGAAGGTCGTCGACGAGCGCGGCGTGGCGCTCGACTTTCTGGCCGGCGAGCTGATGCTCTCGAACGATATGGACGTGAACTACATGGTGCTGGCGGAGCGGCCGGCGTGAGGGATTCGGCCTGGCTGTGGGCGCTCTTCACCGTCATTGCGGCCGCCGCGCAGACAGCGCGCAACGCCATGCAGCGCGAGCTCACGGCGACCCTCGGCACCGTCGGCGCCACGCATGTGCGTTTTCTGTTCGGCTTTCCGTTCGCGCTGCTCTCGCTCCTCGCCATCATGTTGGTCTCGGGCGAGCCGCTGCCGCGACCCGGCTGGGTGTTCTGGCCGTGGGTGTTCGACGGCGCACTGGCGCAGATCGCCGCCACCGCGCTCATGCTCGCTGCCATGAACGATCGCTCCTTCGTGGTGACGATCGCCTACATCAAGACCGAGCCGGTCCAGGTGGCGCTGTTCGGGTTCGTGCTCCTGGGCGACGTGGTGACGCTGCCCATGGCGATCGCCATCCTGATCGCCACCGCCGGCGTGATCGTGATGTCGCTCAAGCCCGGCATGCCGGGCGGCCTGCGCCCAACGCTCCTCGGCTTGGCGGCGGGCGCCATGTTCGGGCTCTCGGCCACCGGCTATCGCGGCGCCATCCTCAGCCTGGGCGGCCACGGCTACGTCATGGCCGCGACGTTCACGCTGGTGGTCGGCCTCGTCATCCAGTCGGCGACCCTGTCGCTTTACCTGGCGTGGCGCGAATCCGCCGTGCTGGCCGCCATATTTCGCGCCTGGCGCCCGTCGATGCTGGCCGGGTTCATGGGGGCGCTCGCCTCCCAGTTCTGGTTCCTCGCTTTCGCGCTCGCCAGCGTGGCGAGCGTGCGCACGCTGGCGCTGGTGGAGGTACTGTTCGCGCAGGGGATCTCGCGCTTCGTCTTCGGCCAGTCGACTACCCCGCGCGAGCTCATCGGCATCGTGCTGGTGGTGATCGGGGTGGTGCTGCTGATGTGGTCGTATTGACCCGCGCGCTCAGTTGCGCTCTTCGGGCAGGCGCGGCAGCGGGTGAAACTCGATGCCTTCCTCGTGCAGCGATTCTGCCTCGTCGGGCGAGGCCTCGCCGTAGATCGAGCGGTGCTCGATCTCGCCATAATGCATGCGCCGCGCCTCTTCGGGAAATTTTTGGCCGACATAGTCGGCGTTCTTGACCAGGTGGTCGCGCAATTCCTTGAGCTTGGTGCGCAGTTCACGCTCGTGCTCCGACAGCATGGCGACCGGCGCCTTGTCGGCGCTCTCGGCCGGCGCGGGGGCTGCAGCCGGTGCCGGCGACGCGGCCGGCTCGGGCGCCGCCGTCTTGCTGTTGCGCCCGAGCGCGGGCGCCATGATGGCCTTGTCGACCTCGGTCGAGCCGCACACCGGACATGCGATCAGCCCGCGCTTGAGCTGCTTGTCATAAGCCGCGGAATTGGCGAACCAGCTCTCGAACGTGTGGTTCGCCGCGCAGACGAGGGCGTAGCGGATCACACCGAGCCTCGCACGGCGTGCAGATGCGCCGGCTCTGCCATGGGCTCGAGCATCTCGAACCGCCGGCCGTGGTCGAGCGACGGGATGCGGGCGCGGGCGGCGGCCACTTCCGCCGGATCGATGTCGGCGAACACGACGCCGGGCTCGGTATCGCCCTCGGCGAGCACGCGCCCCCAGGGATCCACCACCAGCGAGTGACCGTAGGTCTCGCGCCCGTTCTCGTGCTTGCCGCCCTGGGCGGCGGCGAACACGAACGACCCGGTCTCGATCGCGCGCGCGCGCACCAGGACGTGCCAGTGCGCCTCGCCGGTCTGCCGGGTGAAGGCGGAGGGAACCGTCAGAAACGAGGCGCCGGCTTCGGCCACGGCGCGATAGAGCGACGGGAAACGCAGATCGTAGCAAATGGTGAGGCCCAGACGGCCCCACGGCAGATCGACCACCACGGCGAGATCGCCGGCGCGGAAGTTGCGCGACTCGCGATAGCTTTCGCCGTCCTTGAGATCGACATCGAACATGTGGATCTTGTCGTAGCGCGCGATCACCTCGCCGCCGGGGTCGATGACGAAGGAGCGGTTCGCGGCCTTGTCGTGCGACACTTTTACGGCCAGCGAGCCGATATGGATGTGCAGGCGGAGCGCGCGCGCCACCTCGCGCAACGTCGCAAGCGTCGCATCCTGCTCCTCGGGAACGATCGCGGCGAACAATTTTTCGCGATCGATCTCCATGACGTTGGTCATTTCCGGCGTCAGCACGTAATCGGCGCCGCCTTTCTTGGCCTGTTCGATGAGCTTGGTGGTGATGAAGAGATTGTCGCTCGGGTTGCGGCCGGAGCGCATCGCGATGAGGCCGACGCGGAACGTCGGCGCCTGCCCACTGGTGGCGTTCATGCCGGCGCTTCCTCGCGGGACAAAAGCGCGTCGAGCCGCCCCTCCGCCTCGAGCGCATGAAGGTCGTCGCAGCCGCCCACATGCATCTCGCCGATGAAGATCTGCGGTACCGTCGTGCGTCCGTTGGCGCGCTGGATCATCTCGTTTCGGCGCTCCGCCCTGCCCGTGATGTCGATCTCGGTGAAGGAAACACCTTTGCGCTTAAGCAATTCCTTCGCCGCATGACAATAATAGCAGTAATCCCGCGTGTAGATCTCGACCGCCGCCATCGGGGCTCCCAACCCTGCTCGTCCGCCTCGGACTATATGGGCAGCCGCACGGCGTCCACAACCCGGGCAAATACCAACACATCAACTTGTGCGGCGCCTGCCCGCAACAGCGCGCGGGCACAGGCGTCGACCGTGGAACCGGACGTGAGTACATCGTCGACCAGGACGAGACGACGCCCGGCGACCTCGGCCCGCGCCCCCGGCGGAACGCGAAAAGCGCCCTGGATGTTCTGCGCGCGTTCCGATTTCGACAAGCCGACCTGCGAACGCGTCGCCCGTACGCGCTTCAATGCCGTCGTCACCGGCACGCCGGCTTCGGCCGATACCGCATGGGCCAGCGCCGACGACTGATTGAAGCGCCGCGCCCATAACCGTCGCCAATGCAGCGGCACGGGAACCAGCGCATCGGCGCCGACCAGGAGCTCGCTTCCGGCGACCGCCATCCAGCGACCGAGCGTGGGCACGAGATCGAGCCGGTCGCCGTATTTGAGCGCGTGCACCAGCAAGCGCGCCACGTCGTCGAAGCGCACCGCCGCGCGGGCCCGGGCATAGGCCGGCGGATCGGCGATCGCCTGCATCGACAGGATGCCGGGGCCGGGATCGAAGGCGAACGGAATGCCGAGCCGCTCGCAATAGGGCCGCGTAATGAAATTCAGGCGCGACCAGCACGGCGCGCACAGGGCTCCGGCATCGCGGACGGGTTCACGACACGCCGGGCACAAGGGCGGCAGGCCGACGTCGAGCAGCGGCCGCAGGCTCGCGCGCAGCATGCCAGCCACGCGCGGAAACCGGCGCGGGCGAGGCGGCGCGATCGCTGTTGTGGACTCCATCGTATCAGGCTACTGCCGAGACGACGGCAAGTTCAATCCTTCGCGCGAGTGCCCATGCCGGCTCCCCGCGTCTTCGATCGCCCCCTGCTGCGCGCGCGGCGCCGGCGCGCCGCAGCGCTTGGCGCGACAACCTTTCTGGTCGATCGCGTGGCCGACGATCTGGTCGATCGCCTGGCGGCGGTGCGCCGCTCGTTCGCGCTGGCGGTCGATCTCGGTACACCGACCGGGGCGGTGCGGCGTGCACTCGCCGGCACGCCTGCCATCGGGGCGCTGATCGCGGTCGATGCCCTTGCGGACCGCGCGCGCGAGCACCCGGGCCCAAGCGTCGTCGCCGACGAAGAGGCCCTGCCGTTCCGCGACGAGTCGCTCGATCTCGTCGTGTCGGCGCTGGCGCTCCAGTTCGTCAACGACCTGCCGGGCACACTCGCCCAGGTGCGACGCGCGCTCAAGCCGGACGGGCTGTTTCTTGCCGCGCTGATCGGCGGCGACACGCTCACCGAACTGCGCCAATCCTTTGCCGCCGCCGAGGCCGAGACCGCGGGCGGGGCTTCACCGCGGGTGGCGCCGTTCGCCGACGTGCGCGCCGTCGGCGCGCTGCTGCAGCGCGCCGACTTTGCGCTGCCGGTGACCGACGTGGACCGCCTGGTCGTGCGCTATGCGTCGCCCTTCGGGCTGATGGACGACCTGCGCCGCATGGGGGCGACCAATGCGCTGGTCGAGCGCCGCCGCGTGCCGCTCAGGCGCGCGACGCTGATGCGCATGGTGGAACACTACGGCGAACGTTTTGCCGACGCCGACGGCCGCATCCGCGCGACCTTCGAGATCGTGTGGCTGTCCGGCTGGGCGCCGCACGCCAGCCAGCAGCAGCCGCTCGCCCCGGGATCGGCGGCGCGCCGTCTCGCCGACGCGCTGGGCACGCAGGAAATGTCCGCCGGCCAGAAGGCAGAGCGATGAGCGCCCGCCCGCTGCCCGAACTGCGTGCCGGCTACCGTCATTTCCGCGTGATCTCGACGCGCTGGATGGACAACGACGTCTACGGCCACGTCAACAACGTCCAGTACTATTCGTTCTTCGACACGGTCGTGAACGGCTACCTCATCGCCGAAGGGGTGCTGGATCCGCAGGCCAGCGCCGTGATCGGCCTCGTAGTCGAGACCAAATGCAATTACTTCGAGAGCCTGACGTTTCCCGACGAGATCCAGGCCGGCCTGCGGGTCGGCCGGATCGGCGGCAGCTCGGTGCGTTACGAGATCGGCCTGTTCCGTGGCGAGGACACGCAGGCGGCCGCGCAGGGCCATTTCGTGCACGTCTATGTGGACCGGGCGACGCGGCGGCCGGTGGCGCTGCCCGACGCGCTGCGGCGCGCGCTCGCGCCGCTTCTGACCCAATCCGGTTAGGCCGCCTCGGCTGAACCGCGCTCGATCACGGCCTTGAGATCCTGCTTGAGGCCGAGCGCCATCAGGGCTTCCGCCATGATGAACATCGGGCCGATGAAGGCCTGGAACAGGTTGTCGGCAAACGCCGGTCGCCGCCCTTCCCAGGCGTGCCCGACGAATTGAAAGATCCAGCCGCCGACGAAGAAGATCGCGAACACGACCCACGCGGTCGTGGTACCGAAGCCCGCGACCCATTCGGCGATCAGGAGCATTGCCAGCATCACGACCGCCATGGCCAGCCCGATGGTGACGTCGAGGGCGA
>DATFWC010000525.1:0-20407 GCA_035259885.1 Xanthobacteraceae bacterium | reverse complement strand
AGGCGAGGAAATCTCCGAGCAGGAAGAGCTGGAGCTCGCCATGGAGCTCCTCTCCGTCCAGAACGAATACGAGATGGAGCAATTCCGCGGCCGATTCCACTCACGAGCTTGCCGAGGAATTGCTCCATCTCGTATTCGTTCTGGACGGAGAGGAGCTCCATGGCGAGCTCCAGCTCTTCCTGCTCGGAGATTTCCTCGCCTTCGAAAGACTCGTATTCGAACTCGAATTCTCCCGCCCTTCCGGACAGGCAACGCGGACAAGTACAACGCATCGGATCCATGATCGCCTCCATCGTTCGAGTTCAGCTTCGCGCACGACGCCGTTGCGTTCGGCCGAGCGGGACTGCGCCCGAAAATTGAGCCGCTCAGAGATTGCTCAATTCGAGAAATTCCAGCTCGGTCCTCACGTTCAGGACCAAGTCCCGATTCTCCCCCGATTTGTGGTACTCGTTGATCGCTTTTTCGATTTTGCGAATCTGCTGCTTAGGAGTCGTGTCCAGCATTGGGTAAAACGCGAGTTGGTAGTTCTTTTCCGAAATGCCCAGGTGCGAAAGGCACCACAGATGTTCGAGGATGCGCCGGCGGAGGTCGGTCGCCATGCCGGTATAGAACCGGTTGTCTTTAAACTGTGGGTCTTTGGGGGCGAAGAAGCGATAGAGCCCCCGAACCGGTTTGCCCGCGCGCGCTAGGCAAATGAGGGCATCTTTGATGGGCTTTGCCTGCGTCTTCTTCAATTTGCTGTCGGCAAGTTGGGCGGCGGGCGACAATTCGAACTCAAGCTCGCCAATTTCCGAGCCTCCGTCCACGCGCCGCAGCGCCGCCTCGGTGTCCGGTCCGATATAGCCGCTCACCGGCAATCGGTTCTTGCGCTGAAAGTCGCGGATCGCATCGCGCACGGCAGCCGACATGGCTCCGTCGATCGGCAGCGCGCTGCCGATCGCGCGATTGAGCGTGGATTGCAGCCAACGGACATGTTCCGACGACGCGGCCGATGCCGGTTGCGGCTCAACCGCAGGCTCTGCATCGCCCGTGGGCGCATATCCTCCCGACCCGCCATAGGCCGACGGGGCGCGCAGCGTCCGCCGTTTGCGGAATGACGGCCAGGATTTCGGCGGGACACTTCGACCGCGCGCTGCCCGGAGAGCGGCGGAGCGCTTTTCGCCCTCGATCTCATGCCGGAAGGGCTCGATCTCGAAAATTTCCCCGGTCATGCTCATGCTGCTGCCTCCAGTCCCTGCCGGTGTGCGTGAGAAGCCACGGCGCGGGCGAGCCCCGCAACGGCGCGAGAAATATCGGCGGGTGCGTGGCGCGCCGTGATCAGCAAGGTCAAGCTCGGCAGCTCTTCCCGGCACGACCGGGTGACCAGCGCGCGGACGCCGTTTTCGTCCAACGACGCCAGCGCGGCCTTGGCGGCGCGCAGCGACGGCATCGCCACCACCTGCATCGGGATCGGCAGCTCGCTGCGCGGCTGCAGGCCGAGCGTCCTCAGCTCCTTGCGCAATTGCTCCGTGAGCCGCACGAGACGCGCGCGGAGGTGATCGCCTTGCGCCCGGTTGGCCGCGATCGCGTTGCGCCCGGCGACGATGTTCGCCGCCGACGGCGGACTCGTATGAATGCGGGTCTCGCCGTCGCGCGCAATGCAAGCCAGCGTTTCCGCTGTGCCGCTCAAGATCGCCAGCGGCGCGCCGAACGCCTTGGCGAGCGACGCGCCCACGATGGTGTTGCGCGCGGCGAGGCCGTGCCAGGCGAGTGTCCCGCCGCCGCCAATCCCGAGCGGCGCCGTGGGAGACGGCGCGCGCCCGAGCACGCCGAGCGCCTGGGTGTCGTCGATCACGACGCTCCCGCCGGCGTCCGCAGCCAGGCTGGCGAGCGCCGGCAGCGGCGCCGGCCGGCCGCACGACGGACACAGGCCGTCGGCGACGATCAGCGGACGTTGGCCGGCGCGGCGCGCCTTGCGCACCCGGCGTTCCAGCGCGACCGCGTCACGGTGCGGAAAGGTCTCGACCGGCGTGCCGTTGTGCGCGGCGCCCTCCGCCCCCCAGCGCGCGATCGGATAGGAGGCGGAGTCGAACAGGATGATCGTTCCCTTCGACGCCAGGACCTGGAACACGTCGCGGAAGAGATGCAGCGTCGAGGGATAGAGAATGCCGGCCTCGCCGCCGATGAGCTGCGCCAGCTCCCGCGCCAGCACCCGGCCGCCGGCCTGCTCTTCGAGCGCGGCCGGCCGGCCGAGTGTCATTGCCCGCCAGGGCGGGAGCGAGGCGCTCGGATGGGTGAATCCGAGATACAGCGCCGACGTGAAGTCCGGCATGGCACCTCTCCTGCCATCAGGCGCTGCGCCGCTGCTCGGCCAGGCGCTTCACCAGATGCGCCGACGGCATCGTCGCGTCGATCCGCGCATTGGTGACGTCGACCGAAAGATCGACGCCGGTGACCGAGCGATAGGCGTGCAGATAGCCCTGGACCTGCGGGCGCCAGTAGCGCGCCCAGTTCACGGCGTTCACCGGCTCGAAGATGCTGTTCCAGTTGCCGTAACGCACCCCGAGGATGACCTGCTCGCCGAAGATCGCCAGGTTGCGGAAATGCAGCACGCTTGTGTCCGTCCAGCCCTGCAGCTTCTTCATGGCGTCGACCCGGTCCATCCACGGCTCCGGGTAGGCGACCATGATGCGCGTCGGGATGAACTCGCGGAATTCCGGCCGCGCCAGGATCCACTGCAGCATCAGCATCTCCACGCGCGCGGTCGACGGCAGGTCGCCGAACTGGTTGTGCGCGCCCTGCGACAGGATCAGGTGCGCCTCCTTCAGCGCGTTGAGCACCGGGAAGCCGTCGGCCACCATCGTGGTGTCGTCGTCCCGCTTGTAGAACGCGGCCAGCGTGCTCAGGAGCGTGTGGAACGCTTCCAGGAACTTCGACCGGCTGTCCGCCGTGCGGGCGTTGTCGACCGCCTTGCCAGCCAGCCGCAGCCCGTAGTGGTGATCGTATTCGTAGTTGCGGCGCACCACGCTCAGCCGGTGCTGTTCGTCCTGCACCCAGCCCCAGATCAGGTTGTTCAACGGCCGCAGCGGATCGATCTCCAGGTTCGCCAGCGGATCGTTCGCGCCCGGGCTGCGCATGTTCTGGAACCGGCGGGTGATGACGTTCATGGTCTGGATGAGCATCCCCTCCTCGTTCCAGTACGACCAGATCAGCTCGAGCAGGCACGGGCAGGTGAGTTTCTCGCGCAGGATGCCGTAACAGGCCGCGACGGGATCGCCGCCGGTCGGATCGATGGGCCAGGAGTTCCTGTTGCCGAGCTGCCAGGCGGTTAGTCTGCCGGACTTATCGAGATTCCGGCCGCCGATATCCGAGCTCTTGATTCTTTCATCCTGGAGCTTGGCGCGTATCACCGCCAGGTAGGGAAGTATCTTTTCCGATCCCAGATAGTTGTTGAACACCTGCGTAAGATTGAGTTGCGCCGGATCGATGGCGACGTGATCCGCGATGTATGAAGCTTCGCCGTCCAGAGGGTTGTAAATACAGCAATTGGCCATCAGGAACGCTTCGGTGGCGGCCTTGATGTTGCGATAGGCGTCGGTATCGGTGAAGGGCAGGAAGCGCCTGCCGTCGACATAGGCCAGTTGCCCCAGATAGGAACCTGAGAGTTCGCTGTCGTTTCTCCTGTCGCCACAGAATATCCAGTTCATGAAGTCCATGTAGCGATCGAAGGAGATGGCATCGGCAGCCCGGCGGATGATGGCCGACAGCGCGAGGTCATCGGTTTGGAAGCTCGCGCTGCGCCTCAAGGAAACGGAAAGGCCGCCCTCCACCGACGTGACGCCGGGTGGCGCAACGGGCACCATGACGCTGGCTGGATCGTCCGCCAAATCGGTGGGTGCCGGAGCGGCGCCGGGGGATGCGCCTCCGAGCAGGAACGCCTGCGATGCTGTCGGAAGCACGGAAAAATAGGCTTCCTGTGCTCCGCTGCTCGCTTCGCCCAGCGGGCGCAGGCTGTTGACGGTCGCACCGCTCGCGAAGAGCGCGACGGTTTTCACCGGGCCGGAGGGCCAGGTGATTCTGACATAGGTCGGCTTCTTGTATTGCAGGTTGCACAGATCGCCTGCCGCGTACTCGCCGCGGCAATGCGTCTGTGCGATGGCGATCGTGAACCGGCTCAGCGGCAGTTCCACGGTCGCATCGATCGTGTCGTCTCCGCAGATATGGAATGGAGCCGACGAGCCGCTCGCGCCCGCGAATGTTGCGTACGCCTGGTAGGTTCCTTCGGGCAGGAGCGTGCTGTAACGGCCGTCGCTTCCCGTTATCCCTGTGGCGACGCATTCTTCCCGATGGCGCGGGGGTCTCTTGGCGCCGCCCTTGCCGGCGGATGGTTCGTCGGCGTCGGCGGCCTCGTCGCCGATCTTGCGGATCTCCACTTGCGCATCGACGAGCGCGAAGGGAAAGCGTTGGGGAGCGGGGGTGGTGCCGAGCACGTGAATGATCGCGGTTCCTTGTTTCTCTTGCATCTCATCCTCCTTAGTGGATGGTCAGACTCTGACGTTGGGGTTTCGCAGCGGCGGCGCGCGCTCGGCGCAGGCTCGCAGTCATCAGGGCGCAGTCGTAGCTGGTGGCGAGCACCGTCTTGAGCGCCCAGAACGTCAACAGCTTGCCGATCAGCACGCTTTCGTCCTCGGGCGAGAGGCGGCCGTCGGCACGCGCCTGGCCGAGCACGGCGAACACCAACGTCGGGCGCGCGCGGTACATGTCGGCGGGCGCCTGCGACCAGGCGGAGAACAGGCGGGCGAGCTCGGCCGGAGCCCGCGCGGAAATCTCCAGCGCCTCCGGCAGCGTGCGGCCGCCGAGCTTGGTCGGGCGATGGCTCGCCAGCAGCGCGACGAAGGTCGGCATGTGCGCTTCGAGGCGCCGGAACAGCGCGCTGCGCTCGGGGTCGAGGCCCTGGGGCGGATAGAGCTCCTCCCACAGCGCCGCGATGCGCGCCCACTGCGGATGTGGATAGAGCGTGTTGCCGATGGTGGCGCTGAGCTTGACGCGCAGCCACGGCACGGGGTGGGGATCGCTGAGATCGACGCGGAACACGAAGGCGCGCGGCAGGCTGACGACGCCGATCAGGCCGAGCGTCGAGGTGACGCCCACGCGCGCCACCGACCAGAAGTCGGCGGCGATCTCGGAGATCCAACGCTCCCACATCGTCCACAGATCGCGGTGGGGAGCGTCGTCCCGCTGCCGCGCCTGCAGCACGGCTCGCAGCGACGGCACGAGATCGAGCAGCGCGGCGCCCTGGTGCCCCACTTCGTGGATGAGCGAGGAGGCGATCCCGCTCCCCACCATCCGCTCGCGCGGCACCTTGATGACGGCGGCAGGATTGCTGCGGCCGCCCGGCAGCCGCGTGCGCGCGCGCCGGATCGCCGCCCCGGGTCCGCGTTCGAGGTAGCAGAGGATGGGCGGGAGTTCATAGAACCGGCCCGGCAAGGTGAGCGCATCAGCGGCAACGACGTCGAGACCGGACAGCCACGGCCCGTTGTCCTGTTCGCTTCGTTGCGTGATGGCGTCGCTGAACATGTCGAACTCGTTGAGCACTGCGTGGAACCTCAGGCGCAGGATGGAGAGACGGCGCTGCGCCTGTTCCGGTGTCGCCAGCGGCTTCGATCTCGCCAGCCAGCCAAGAAAGCTCCCGATGAGACGCCTGAGCTCCCGTCGTCCTTCGATCATCGTCCGCTCGATGGCGGATTGCGCGTTGGGGAAGAGGCTCGCTGCCGGCACCATTGGCTCGAGCAGAGCGAACGGCTTGATGCGATCGAGTCGCGTCATGAGGGCGCGTGCCTCTTCTTCGAGGATCCGGGCGGCGAGCGGGCCGATCGGCATGACCCGTCACACCCCGAACAGAACGATGCGGTGGCCGCGGCGGACCCAGCGGCCGGACATCGCGCGCTGTCCGGCGGCCACGCCCATGGCGCCGCCCGCGGCGCCGACGAGTCCCGGCGCAAACTTGCGCGCGGCGGCGAGGGCGGCGGATTGCGCGGCGGCGCGCGGGTCGGCCCCGGCCGCAGCGGCGGCGGCGGCCTGGCGTGCGGTGTCGGCGGCGATGCGGACGAACTGGCGGGCGCCTTCGAACTCCAGTTCCTCGCCCTCACCCTCGCCGAAGGTTTCCGCCTCGAGCCCGATCGCCTTGCCGGCGGCGTTGGCCAAGCCCGCGCCGATCTTCGCGCCGAGCGGCCCGCCGACCCAGCCGCCCAGTGCCGTGCCGGCCATCGGCAAGGCCTTCTTGGCGACGCTCTTAAGCACGCCGCCGATCGCCTTGCCGAGCGGCGACTTGGCGATCTGGCCGACGGTGCTCACGGCGCGCTTGAGGAAGCTGCCGAGGAATTGCTCGAGTTCCTGCTCGTTGTTGACCGCAAGGAGCTCATGGGCGAGCTGGATTTCCTCCTGCTCGCTCAGTTCCTCCTGCATCATCCCCGACCCGAATTCCTGGAACTCGAATTCCTCCTGCTGGAACGGGCCCGCCTCGTGGGTGTATTCGAGCTGGGTGCGATCGATGTCGTGCATGGTTGTCTCCTCGACTTGGCTTCAGACGGAAGTGCGACGAACGGCCCGGCGCAGCCGGAAGCCGGGATGGGTGGGAGTGACGGTGCCGATCAGGCCTGGCGCGTAGCGGCGCGCCGCAATTCTCTCGGCAAGCGCGGCAACCGTCGCCGGCGGGCGCCCAATGGGGGCGAGCGCGGCGGTGCGCGCGGCTTCCAGCGCGAAGCGCACGAAGTAGCGTGCGGTCTCGAATTCCTGATCCTCGGCGCTCAGGCCTTCGAATTCGGTCCCGAAGATGCGTTCGGCCACCGACGACGACGCCTCGGAAGCGCCCGGCGGAATGATCGTCCGCGTCGGCAGGAGGCCTGCGACGATCGCGCCGGCGCGCACAAGGCGCGGAGCGAGCGCGCGGGTGACGTCGGGGCGCAGCGGACGGCCGGTCTTGCGGCTCACATGGCGCATCAGCCGGCTCACCAGCGATGTGATTGCGGCGGGGCTGCCGGCCTCGAGAAACGCGCTGGCAAATTCGAGCTCGTCGACTTCGTCGGATGCGGCGCGCGAGCGGCGTGGCGCCGTGCCGAAGAGGAGAACCTCGCCTTCGGAGCCCTGTCCCTCCGGATTATAGTCGATGAGCTGGCGGTTCATGCGCGCACTCCAGCTGGCCGATGACCGACGTTTCAGGTCTGCCGCTCGTGCCGGGTGAAAGAGCAAGCGCTGTGCCAAGCCGGAAATGGCGTGAAATAGCGCTGTTGTCCGCGCTCACGCCGAAGCTTGCTTCGCCTGCGGCGCAAAACAGCAGCGATCCGGCGAAGCAGGATTCGCCCTCAAGCCTGGGAGCATTGCGTTGCCACCGCGCGTGTGCCGGATGCGGTCCAGCACGCAGCGCGCCGCTTCCTCGGCGCTTGCGCAGTGGCTCGATGCGCGCGTCATGTTCTTCCACTACGGCACGGGCATCACCCGGCGATGGCAGAGGGGCGTCGCCGGCCTTGGCGAGCTCTCTGGGTCGGTACAGCGGAACAGCGCAAACGCCGTCACGCACCGTCGGAACACCTTTGACTTCGATGAGCGCCTTGGGCCAGACTCGGTCACGGGGGGAAAGCGGACACGCCTCGGCGATTTGTCAGTACACGTCCTACTGCCGCCGATTTGAAGTTTCTGCACCGCCTGCCGTATCCTCGCTTAGGGACCTTCAAATCGAAAAGCGGCGCTGGAATCATAAAGCTGCTAGTGTCCCTTCTCTTCGGAAGTTCGTGTCAGAGGGTGATGCAGTGTATTGCGAACTTCGGAAGCGGGGCACCACGATACAGCGGCTTCTATTCATCGTTGGTGCAATTCTCGCGTTGGCCACCCACCCGGGCCGTGCTGCCGCGCAGGACTATCCCGTCCGCACTGTCCGCATCGTGGTGCCGTACGCGCCGGGCGGCGGCGTCAGCCTGCTGGCCCAGACCGTCGCCAACAAGATGTCGGAGCTGATGAAGCAGCCGGTCATCATCGACAATCGGCCGGGCGCCGCCGGCAATCTCGGCGCCGACGTCGTCGCGAAATCGGCGCCCGACGGCTACACCCTCCTCATGCACACCAGCGCGATGGCGAGCGCCCCGTCGCTCTACGCCAAGCTGCCGTTCGATCCCGTCAAGGATTTCGCGCCGATCACCATGGTGATCGCGACGCAATTCGTGATCGGCGGCTCGCCGAAGAATTCCGCCACCAACCTGCGCGAACTGATCGCTCTCGCCAAGGAAAAGCCGGACGCATACAATTTCGGCTCCAGCGGCGCCGGCTCGTCGCTTCACCTGTTCGCCGAGATCTTCAACAACACCGCGGGCATCAAGCTGGTGCACGTTCCTTATCGCGGCGACGCGCAGATCGTCACGGCCTTGATCGCCGACGAGGTGCAGGTCGCGTTCCTGCCGCAGGCCAACGGCATCGCCGCCGTTCAGGGCAACGTCATTCGTGGACTGGGCGTCACCGGGACGAGGCGCATGAGCGCGTTGCCCAATGTGCCGACTGCGCTCGAGCAGGGCATCAAGGGCCTCGAACTCGGCAGCTGGGTCGGGATGTTTGCGCCCGCCGGCACCCCGCCTGCGATCGTCTCGGCCGTTCAGCGACATGTGGCCGAGGCGCTGGGGGATCGGAAGGTGCGCGAGTGGCTCACCTCGACCGGCCAGGAGCCAGTGGGCAACGCGCCCGCCGACTTCGCGGCCCAGTTCAAGGCGGACATCGCCCGCTTCGCCAGGGTGGTCGAGACCGCGAAAATTCCCAAGCTGGATTGAGGAGGAACGACGATGAAGGCGGCAGTGTTGGCGGCCGTGCTGTGCATGGTGTCTGGCGTTTCCGCGCACGCGGCCACGTTCGTCTATGTCTCCAACGCCGAGGACGGCGACATCGGCATGTACACCCTGCAGCCGGACGGTTCGCTGCAGCCGGGAGAGCGCGTCAAGGCGGACAAGATCGTCATGCCAATGGCGGTGAGCCCGGACAGGCGCTTCCTCATCGCCGCGGTGCGCTCGAAGCCGTACCGGGCCTTCAGCTACAGCATCGATCGCGGCTCCGGCGCGCTCACGCCCGTGGGCACGGGGCCGCTGGCGGAAAGCATGCCCTACATTTCGCTCGATCGCAGCGGGCGCTTTCTCCTCGGCGCGTCGTATGGCGCAAACCTCGTGAGCGTGAATCCCGTCGGCGGCGACGGCCGGGTGGGCGAGCCGCTGCAGGTCGTTCCGACCGCGCGCAATGCGCATTCGATCCGCACCGATAATACAAACCGCTTCGTGTTCGCGCCGCACCTCGGCACCGACCAGGTGTTCCAGTTCCTCTTCGACGACAAGAGCGGACGCCTCACGGCGAACACGCCGCCGATCCTGCAGCTCAAGCAGGGTACGGGACCGCGTCATCTCGTCGTCTCGGCCGACAACCGCTTCGTCTATCTGCTCAACGAACTCACCGGGACGGTGACCACGCTGGCGCTCGACGCGAACACCGGGCTGCTCAAGGAACTGGATTCCGCCTCGGTGCTGCCCGCGGACACCAAGCTCACGCCCGGCATGCCGCGCGGCGCGGTGGGCGCGCCGGGCGCGAGCCAAGCCCCGCGCAACACCGACAACGACATCTGGGCCGCGGACCTTCATCTCACGCCGAATGGCCGCTTTCTCTACGCTTCCGAGCGCACCACGAGCACGCTCGGCGCGTTCCGCGTCGATGCCGCGAGCGGAAAGCTCACGTATCTCGGCAGCACGCCGACCGAGAAACAGCCGCGCGGCTTCGCCATCGATCCGACCGGGCGCTTCGTCATCGTATCCGGCGAGAAGTCGGACACCATTTCTTCGTACGCGATCGACCCTGAAACCGGCGCACTGAAGCCGATCGGACGCTACCCGACCGGCAAGGGCGCGAATTGGGTTGAAATTGTCGCGTTCGACTAGATGTGAACTTTCAGGAGGCGGCGGGTCAGTTTCATACGGCGAACGCCGTCAGCAAATCGCCCCGCTTGCGCGGGGCATGCCTGGTCCTCTCTACGGCACAAACGCCGTCACGCCACCTTGAGGAAGCGCTCGTCGAGCGAGTAGCCGGAGCCGCGCACAGTACGGATCGGGTCGACCGTGCGGCCACGGTTGAGCGCCTTGCGCAGGCGGCCGACATGCACGTCGACGGTGCGCTCGTCGATATAGACGTCGCGGCCCCACACGCTGTCGAGCAATTGCTCGCGCGAGAACACGCGGCCGGGGCTCTGCATGAGGAACTCGAGCAGGCGGAACTCGGTGGGCCCCAGCGGCACCTCGCGGCCGGCGCGCGACACCCGGCGGCGCTCGCGGTCCAGCTCGATGTCGCCGGCCTTGAGCACGGCGGCGATGCGCTCGGGGCTGGCGCGGCGCAGGAGCGCGCCGATGCGGGCGATCAGCTCGGGCAGCGAGAACGGCTTGACGATGTAGTCGTCGGCACCGGTGGCCAGCCCGCGTACGCGCTCGCCTTCCTCGCCGCGCGCCGTGAGCATGATGATGGGCAGGCGCGCGGTGGCCGGACGGGCGCGCAGCCGCCGGCACAGCTCGATGCCCGACAGGCCGGGCAGCATCCAGTCGAGCACCACCAGGTCGGGCGGGCTCTCGCTGATCTTGATCTCGGCGTCGTCGCCGCGCACGGCGGTCTCAACCGTATAGCCCTCCGCTTCCAGGTTGTAGCGCAGGAGCAGCGTCAGCGGCTCCTCGTCCTCGACGATCAGGATGCGGGCAGTCATTCAGGTCTCCTTCAGACCGCTATGTTTGGTCGCATTTTCTGCGGAAAACCGGGCTCCACTTTTCCGGAAAATGCTCCAAAGGTCCCTACATGCGCATCGGCACGGGCGCGATATTGGTCGTATCGCCCTTCGGCCGCTCGTCGGCGAGCGGGCGCCCCTCCACCATGTAATAGACCGTCTCGGCGATGTTGGTGGCATGGTCGCCCATACGCTCGATGTTCTTGGCACAAAACAACAGGTGGGTGCAGAACGTGATGTTGCGGGGGTCCTCCATCATGTAGGTGAGCAGTTCGCGGAACACCGATGTGTACATGGCGTCGATCTTGTCGTCGCCGCGCCACACCACGATGGCCTTGTCGAGGTCGCGCTGGGCATAGGCGTCGAGCACGTCCTTGAGCTGCTCGAGCACGAGCTCGGCCAGGTGCTCCACGCCGCGGATCAGCTTCTGCGGCGGGAAGTCGCCGTTGAGGGCGACCACGCGCTTGGCGATGTTCTTGGCGAGATCGCCGATGCGCTCGAGGTCGTTGGCGAGCCGCAGCGCCGCCACGATGTCGCGCAGATCGACCGCCATGGGCTGACGCCGCGCGATGGTCAGGATCGCCTTCTCCTCGATCTCGCGCTGCAGCTGGTCCGTGTTGATGTCGACGGCCATGACGCGCTGGGCCAATCCGGTGTCGCGCTTGGCGAGGGCGTCGACGGCGTCGCCGATCTCCTTCTCGGCGAGGCCACCCATCTCGGTGACCTTGCGGGCGATCTCCTGCAGATCGACGTCGAAGGCCTTGGCGGTGTGTTCGGACATCATGTTGCTTTCCTCGCGATCCCGATCGGCTGGCAAAAATATCAGCCGAAGCGACCGGTGATATAGTCCTGCGTGCGCCGATCTGCCGGCGTGGTGAACATCTTCGTGGTCGTATCGAACTCGACCAGCTCGCCGAGATACATGAACGCCGTAAAGTCGGACACCCGGGCGGCCTGCTGCATGTTGTGGGTGACGATGACGATCGTGTAGTCGGCCTTGAGCTCGTCGATCAGCTCCTCGATCTTGGCGGTCGAGATCGGGTCGAGTGCCGAGCACGGCTCGTCCAACAGGATGACCTCGGGACTCACCGCCACCGTGCGGGCGATGCACAGGCGCTGCTGCTGGCCGCCCGAGAGACTGAGGCCGTTGGCGTTGAGCTTGTCCTTGACCTCGCTCCACAGCGCCGCGCGCGTCAGCGCATGCTCGACGCGCTCGTCGAGCTCGGCGCGCGACAGCCGCTCGTACAACCGGATGCCGAAGGCGATGTTGTCGTAGATGGTCATGGGGAACGGCGTCGGCTTCTGAAACACCATGCCGATCCGGGCGCGCAGCAGGTTGAGATCCTGCTTGGGGGACAGGATGTCCTCGCCGTCGAACAGGACCTGTCCCTCGGCGCGCTGATTGGGATAGAGGTCGTACATGCGGTTGAGCACGCGCAGCAAGGTCGACTTGCCGCAACCGGAGGGCCCGATGAAGGCCGTCACCTTGCGCTCGTAAAGCGGAAGGGTGATGCTCTTGAGCGCCCTGGTCTCGCCGTAGAGAAAATCCAGATTGCGAATCGAAACTTTTTCCGCGAGGCCGGCGGTATCGATCGGGGCGTGGGTGACTGTCGGCGTGGTTACTGAAGCGTACGTGCTCATGACGTTTGTCTCTGGGCAGCGAGCACGCGCGCCGTGATGCTGAGCGCGAGCACCGCGAGTGTAATGATGAGCGCACCGGTCCAGGCCAGCTTCTGCCAATCCGCGTAGGGACTGAGCGCGAACTGGAAGATCACGACCGGCAGGCTGGCGATCGGGGCATTGAGATTGAGGCTCCAGAACTGATTGTTGAGCGCCGTGAACAGGAGCGGAGCGGTCTCGCCGCTGATGCGCGCCACTGCGAGCAGGACGCCGGTTATCATCCCGGCTTTGGCGGCACGGTAGGCCACGCGCATGACCACCACCGATCTCGGCATCCCGAGGGCGGTCGCCGCCTCGCGCAGCGGATTGGGAACGAGCAGCAGCATGTCCTCGGTGGTGCGCACGACCACCGGTATGACGATCACGGCGAGCGCGACCGCGCCGGCCCAGCCGGAGAAGTGACCCATCGGGGCGACCATCACCTCGTAGATGAACAGGCCGACCACGATCGAGGGCGCGCTGAGCAGGATATCGTTGATGAAGCGCACGACGCTGGTCAGCCGATCATAGCGGCCATATTCCGCCATGTAGGTGCCGGCGAGAATGCCGATCGGCGTGCCGATCATGACGGCGAGCGCGGTCAGGATCAGGCTGCCGATGATGGGATTGAGCAGGCCGCCGCTGGCGCCCGGCGGGGGCGTCATCTCCGTGAACACGGCGAGCGACAGGCCACTGAAGCCTTCCCACAGCAGGACGCCGAGGATCAGCACCAGCCAGCCCAGGCCGAACACGGTTGCCGCCACGGAAAGCCCCATGGCGATGCCGTTGCGGCGACGGCGGCGACCGTAGAGGGTGGGGTTGAAGGCCATGGTCAGCCTCCCACGCGCCGTTCGATGCGCAGCAACAGGTAGCGCGCAATCGCCAGCACGATGAACGTGATGACGAACAGGATGAGGCCGAGCGCGATCAGCGAGGAGGTGTAGAGATCGCCTACTGCTTCGGTGAACTCGTTGGCAATGGTGGCCGAGATGGTCGTCCCCGGATGCAGGATCGAGGCGGACACCTTGTGCGCGTTGCCGATCACGAAGGTCACCGCCATGGTCTCGCCGAGGGCGCGGCCGAGCCCGAGCATCACACCGCCGATGACGCCCACGCGGGTGTAGGGAATGACCACGTAGCGCACCACTTCCCAGGTGGTGCAGCCCATGCCGTAGGCCGCCTCCTTGAGCACGGGCGGGACGGCCTCGAACACATCGCGCGAGATCGACGTGACGAACGGCAGCACCATGATGGCGAGGATCAGGCCGGCGGTCAGCATGCCGATGCCATAGGGCGGGCCGGCGAACAGCGACGACAGGACCGGGACATTGCCGAACAGGCTGATCAGGAACGGCTGCAACGTTTCCTGCAGGAACGGCGCGAATATGAACAGACCCCAGATGCCGTAGATGATGCTGGGAATGCCGGCCAGGAGCTCGATCGCAATGCCGATCGGCCGGCGCAGAAATTGCGGGCACAGCTCGGTCAGGAACACGGCGATGAGAAGACCGATCGGAACCGCCATCAGCATGGCGATGAAGGAGGTGACGAGGGTGCCGTAGATCGGGGCGAGCGCGCCGAAGCGCTCGGTCACCGGATTCCACCGCTCCTCGATCAGGAAATTGAAGCCGAACGCCTGCAGCGCCGGAAGAGAGCCGACGATCAGCGAGAAGATGACGCCGCCGAGCAGGCCGAGAACCGCAAGCGCGGCGGCGCGGGTGAGGATGCGGAACCCCGTGTCGCCGCGCCGCAGGCGATCCAAAACCTTCGCCCGCGACGGGCTGTGAGTGGCTGTGATCACGCCACCCCGCAACACTAGATCGGCCACCGTTTCCCTCCCGCCAGATTGCATCGGCGGCTCTCCCTTGCCGGACCCGAGGAGAGCCCACTCAAGCGGTATTTTCCGTCGCGGCACAAGTCATGGCGAGCGGGAGCGTTCGGCAAGGCTGACTCCGGTCTACCGGGGACGCGCTGGCCATGGCCATGTCGAGTAGGCGAGGAGGCGCCGGACGGCGCCTCCTCGCAGGCAAGCTTTAGTTGGAGGTGGCGACGAACAGCGGCTTGCCGCTCGCGTCCTTGATCTCGCTCGCCCACACCTTCTGAATCGCTTGGACGACCTTGTCCGGCATGGGGACGTAGTCGAGGTCCTGAGCCATCTTGTCGCCTTTGGCATAGGCCCAGTTGAAGAATTTCAGCGCCTCGGTGGCGGCTGCCGGGTCCTGCGGCTGCTTGTGGATCAGGATGAAGGTGGCACCGGCGATCGGCCATGCGCTGGCACCGGCCTGGTCGGTGAGGATCACGCCGAATCCCGGCGTGCCGGCCCAGTCGGCAGTGGCCGCCCCCGCCGCGAACGCCTCGGCGGTCGGCTCGACCGTCTTGCCGTCGCGGTTGATCAGCTTGGTGTGGGTCAGCTTGTTCTGCTTGGCGTAAGCAGACTCGACGTAACCGATCGCGCCCTTGGTCTGGGCGACGTTGTTGGCCACGCCCTCATTGCCCTTGGCGCCGATGCCGCCCGGCCACTCGACCGCCGTGTTGGCTCCGACCTTCGATTTCCAGTCGGCGCTCACCTTGGACAGATAGTCGGTGAACAGGAAGGTCGTGCCCGAGCCGTCCGAGCGATGCACGACAGCGATGGCCTGCGCCGGCAGCTTGACGTTGGGATTGAGCTTCTGAATGGCCGGATCGTTCCAGGTCTTCACTTCGCCGAGGAAGATTTTGGCCAGCGTCGGACCATCGAGCGTGAGATCGCCGGGCTTCACGCCTTCGACATTGATCACCGGCACCACGCCGCCCATCACGGTGGGGAACTGGACCAGGCCGCCCTTGGTGAGCTCCTCGGCCTTGAGCGGCATGTCGGTCGCGCCGAACGTCACCGTCTTGGCATTGATCTGCTTGATGCCGCCGCCGGAGCCGATCGACTGGTAATTGAGACCAACGCCGGTCTCCTTCTTGTAGGCATCGGCCCATTTGGCGTAGATCGGGTACGGGAACGTGGCGCCGGCGCCGGAAATGTCGAGGGCAAGTGCGGCAAGCGACGAGGTCGCGACTGCCGCAATGGCCGCGGTCAAGGTTGCTGCAAACTTCACGGGTTCTCTCCTGTTCGGACAACGGGTGTCAGACGACGGACAGTCGGTTTCGCCTCCCTGTCGTTGGTCGCCTGGTGAGCGGACGAAGGAACCCAGGTGACGGACCGCGGGCATGCGGTCCGTCCTCGAGCGACCATCGTCCGAAAGGCCGTAGACAGATGACGAAATATCCTTTCGCCTCGCTGGCGTCCGCCGTCTGTCCTCCCCACTCCTAGTCGCCGCATGTCATCGTTGTAAGACGGTTCGGTGACAGTTGGATGACAATTCAACGCATTGATATTTATAATATTTTCACGGAACTCGCGGCCGGGATGCGGTTGCTCGCGGCCTCGACGAGAAGGTGCGATTTTGCCACAAAGCGGGCAGGCAAAACCCCGAGGCAAGTCCGTGCATCAGGCCAACACGTCCGACAGTGATGCGGGCGCCGAGGGCCGCGGCATCGCGGGCGAAGAAAGCAATATTTTGGCGCGCACCAACAAGCACGGGGCCGTGCGGCGATCCCATATTGGGAAGTCGGGAGACGCCATCCCTTCGCGCCGCGCGCCTTGCTGCACAGTCCGAGCCGAAAACTGAAGCCACGCCCTGGTACGTGTGCAACGGCGGCCGCCTCGAGCAGATCACCAGGGGCTCAGTGATGTCGGGCGGGAAGCCGTCATGGCGAGGCCGGTGCCAGACGCTTGCCGACCAGAAAATCGACCTGGGAACCCGCATCGTGACCATCGTGACTCGTGACGTTGCGGCCAACGCGTTTCACAACAGCCCCTGCCACACGACCGCGCGGACCTATGCCCGCGTCGTCACCGAGGAGTGGCGGCGTGGCCTGATCGATTTCACGGCCGCTGCCGACGTGATTGGCGAACTGCAGGCCAGCGGCTTCCTCGTCGAAGCGATGAGCATCATCAGGTAACGACAGCAATGACCAGAACCTTGCTGCTTGCAATGGCGGCCGGCGTCGCCCTGCTCCCGGCCGACGCAGCGAATGCGCAGCAGAAGCCGTCCACCGGACCGACGCCCGTACCGAAGATCGGGGCCGCATGCCCGACCGGCTATCAGGTCTCGGCGGGCACGTGCGTGCCTGGGCCCAACACACGCTGCCGCGCGTTTCCGAAGGTCGGCGCGACATGCCCCGCCGGCTACACCACATCGTTCGACTACTGCGTCGAGACGGGCTGCAGTCGATAAGGCCGACTGATCCGACGTCGCGACCCCGGCGCATGGCGCGGTGTCACCCGCCGCGTTCCGTGCGTTGCTGAGTCTCCGACGGCGTCCTCCCACTCCTGGTCCCGCGTCTCATCGTTGCAGGCGGTTCTGCGGAGCGTCGGCCGACAACGCAAGAAGGTGATATTCACAGGCTTTTCAGGACACCTGCGGGCGGGCCGCGGATTGCTGCCGGCCTCGACGAAAGGGTGCGCTTCTGCGACAACGACCCGGCAAAAGCCCGAGGCATAGTCCGTGCATCAGGCCCACGCGCACAACACCGAGAGTGATGCGGGCTCGCATGCGCACGCCCACGCGCCGAAGTCGTTCGGCTTCGCCTTTGCGGTGGGGGCGGCGCTCAACGTCGCATTCGTGGCGGTCGAGGCGGTGTTCGGGCTGATCAGCAACTCGACGGCGCTGCTGGCCGACGCCGGGCACAATCTCAGCGACGTCTTCGGCCTGCTGGTGGCGTGGGCGGCCGCGACCCTGTCGCGACAGCCGCCGACGCAGCGCTATACCTACGGCCTGCGCAGCTCCTCGATCCTGGCGGCTCTGTTCAATGCCGTGTTCCTGCTGACGGCCGTGGGCGCCATCGCGTGGGAAGCCGTCGGGCGCTTCGCATCGCCCGCGCCGGTCGCCGGCCGCACCGTGATGATCGTGGCGGCGGCCGGAATCGCCGTCAACGGCGCGACGGCGTGGCTGTTCGCGGCCGGGCGCAAGGAGGACATCAACATCCGCGGCGCCTTCCTGCACATGGCGGCGGATGCCGCGGTGTCGGCGGCCGTCGTCGTCGCCGGGGGCCTGATCGTGCTGACCGGCGCCGCGTGGATCGACCCCGCCGTGAGCCTGGCGGTCTGCGCCGTCATCGTGTGGAGCACGTGGAGCCTGCTCGGCGACTCCGTCCGCATGTCACTCGCCGCGGTTCCGCCGGGCATCGATCTCGCCGAGGTGCGCGCCTATCTGCAGCACCGGCCGGGCGTCGTGGAGGTGCACGACCTGCACGTCTGGCCGATGAGCACGACCGAGACCGCGCTCACGTGTCATCTGGTCATGCCCGCAGGGCATCCGGGCGACGGCTTCCTGATGCAGACCGCCCACGAGCTGCAGCATCATTTTTCCATCGGGCACGCGACGATCCAGATCGAGACCAGCGAACAGACGATCTGTCCGCAGGCCCCGACGCAGGTGGTGTGAGTCTCACTTCGCCTGGGCGGCGCCGGCGCGGTCCTCGAGCGGCCACCGCGCGAAGGCCAGGACCCACAGGAAAATCACGTTGATCAAGGGAAAGAGCGTGAGCAACGACCACAACGGCGACAGGCCGAGGCGCCTGAGGATCCGCCCGGCGGGATAAAGCACCAGCGCCAGCATGATGAGGAAGAACAGCACTTGGCCGAAGCCGAAGCCGTAACTCGTCCAGATCCACTCGTCCATCATGGTCTCCCCATGTTTCGGCAGTTGGAGCCTCGAGCCGTCGGCGGCGCGCCGTCACGCCCCGCGTTCCCTGCCGGACAACGGCAGGTGCACCGTGAATACGGCGCCTTCGCCCAGCGTGCTGTCGATCAGCAGCCGTCCCTGGTGGCGCGCCAGGATATGCTTGACGATGGCGAGACCGAGGCCGGTGCCGCCTTCGGCCCGGCTCTGCGCCACATCGACGCGGTAGAACCGCTCGGTCAGCCGCGGCAGGTGCTCGGGCGGAATGCCCGGCCCGAAATCCCTGACGCTCACCGAGGCTTCCGGCGCGCGGCCGCCGTGGCGCGCCAGCCCGATCTCGATGCGCTTGCCGGAGGCGCCGTACTTCAGGGCGTTCTCCACCAGGTTCTCGAACACGCGGACGAGCTCGTCGCGGTCGCCGGCGACCATGACCGGCTCGGCCGGCGCCGACACCACAACCTCGACGCCGCGCTCGCGCGCCAGCATCTGCATGGCATCGGTGACCTGGCGGACGATGGCTGCGAGATCGACCGGCGTTTCCGGCCGCACATGCACGTTGAGCTCGATGCGGGACAGCGACAGCAGATCGTCGATCAGCCGCGCCATGCGGAACGCCTGCTGCTTCATGATGGCGAGGAAGCGCTCGCGCGCCGAAGAATCGTCGCGCGCCGATCCCTGCAGGGTCTCGATGAATCCGGTCAGCGTGGCCAGCGGCGTGCGCAGCTCGTGGCTGGCATTAGCGACGAAGTCGGCGCGCATCTCCTCGACGCGGCGCAGCGGCGTGAGGTCGTGGAACGTCATGAGCACGAGATCCGGACGGGTGCCGCTGCGCTGGCGATCGAGGCGCAGCGCCGTCACGTGGACCTCGTACCAGCGGTCGACCGGCACCCGCTCGGAGAACTCGGCGCGCTGCGGCGCGCCGCTGGCGCTGGCGCGACGGATCGCTTCGACGACCTCCGGCATGCGTAGCGCGAAGGACGCGGGCTCGCCCTGGCGCAGCAACGGCGCCAGCGCGCTCGCCGGCGCGTTGAAGGCGAGCACGATGCCGTCGCGGTCGAGGGCCACGACCGGATCGGGCAGGCCATTGAGCATGGCCTCGATCGGGCCGGTGGCAAGCGCCGCGGCGGCGCCGGCCGCGGCCGGCGCGGCGCCAGGGCTGCGCTGGCGCGCGGCCTCGCCCAGCACGGCCGCGCCGGCGGCAATCGCGACCGCGATTGCCGCATAGGTCAGCGACAAGACGCCGGTGGCCACGAAGACGATCAGCACCGCCGTGATGGCGAAAACCACCAGGCGCGCGCCGACGACACGGTCGAACGGCGCGATGCGCTGAGGGTCGCGCGCTTGCTCCCCGGTCACGGTCTCGGGCGTGGCCATGCCGGCAGGTTATCACGCCGGACCGGGCGCGTTTAGCGAAACTGCGTCACACGGTCGTGGTTTTGCCAGGAGCATGATCTTTTCCCGCCTTGCCCTAGGCTGCCGAGAGGTGACCGCCGTCGGATGGCTGGATCGGCGCGATGGCGAGCGTCGAGTTGCGGTAGCGCCGGTCATGCGTCACCTCGCGACCGAGCCACCGCGGACGCAAGAACGGCTCGTCGGGACTTTTCAGCTCGATCTCGGCCAGCACCAGGCCACTGTTGCGGCCGCCGAACACGTCAACCGTCCAGACGTGGCCGGCGTGCGGCACGGCGTAGCGCGTCTTCTCGATCAACGGCTGGCGGCAGATGCGCAGCAGCTCTTCGGCGTCGCTCACCGGAATGAGGTATTCATATTCCGGCCGGGCGATACCGTGCCGGCGTCCCTTGATGGTGACGCAGGCGCGGTCGCCGGCGCGGCGGATTCTCACCGTCGCCAGTTCGTCGGCCAGATACCCCTGGCAGAAGCGAACCCCGGCCGGAGCGTTCGCCCGCCATCCGTCGCCGTCTACGAGGAACTTGCGTTCGATCTCAAGGGGCATGACGCGGTCAGTCAGACGGGCTGTAATGAAACCGTCACATCCATCCAATGGATTCAACAACGAAGCCATGACCAGGGTTCCGAGAAGCCATGACCAGGTTCCGGGAAGCCATGACCAGGGTTCCGACCCGGGTTCGGGCACGCGAACCGGTGACGGATCGTCATAGCGGCCTTGAACGGGCTGCATAGATGCCAGGAGGATCTCGATGACTGCCGAGCGATCGACCACTGGAGCCCCGCCGGGCCAGCGCGTCCGCGACGAGATGGCCGACAGTTTCGACGAAGAGCTGGAAATGGAGATCGACGACGATCGGCTGGA
>DATFWC010000524.1:0-10727 GCA_035259885.1 Xanthobacteraceae bacterium | reverse complement strand
GATGAACACCTTGTTCTTGGTGGCGGCCACCTGGCTCACCGCCAGCGCGACGCCGGAGTTCGGCACGTCGATGACGAGGTCGACCTTGTCCACGTCGAACCACTGATTGACGATGTTGGAGCCGATGTCCGGCTTGTTCTGGTGGTCGGCGCTGACGAGTTCGACCTTCACGTCCTTGTTCTGCGCCGTGAAGTCGGCGATGGCGAGCTTGGCCGCCGCCGTCGAGCCGGGCCCGCCGATGTCGGAATAGAGGCTCGACATGTCGCTGAGGACGCCGATCTTGACGGTCGTCTGCGCCTGCGCGGTGCCGACCGTGAGGGCGACCGCCAGCGCCGTCGAACTGATAAGGTATTTCATTCCACTTCTCCTTTTGTGGGCGCGCCCGCGGCGCTCGTGTTCACACTCCCAGGTACTCGTGCAACTTGTCCACGTTGGCATCCAGGTCCGCATTGGCGAACCGGTCGACCACCCGGCCGTGCTCCATCACATAGTAGCGGTCGGCGACAGTGCTGGCGAACCGGAAGTTCTGCTCCACCAGCAGGATGGTAAACCCCTGATCTTTCAGCAGGCCGATGGTGCGGCCGATCTGCTGGATGATGACCGGCGCCAGCCCCTCGGTGGGCTCGTCGAGCAGGAGCAGCCGGGCACCGGTGCGCAAAATCCGGGCAATCGCCAGCATCTGCTGCTCGCCACCCGACAGTTTGGTGCCCTGGCTCGAGCCCAGGCGTTCCTTGAGATTGGGGAACAGGGCGAAGATGCGGTCGAGATCGAGGCCGCCGGGCTGCACCTGCGGCGGCAGCAGAAGATTCTCCTCGACGTCGAGGCTGGCGAAGATGCCGCGCTCCTCCGGGCAGAAGGCGATGCCCAGGCGGGCGATGTCGTTGGAGGCGCGGGCGATCAGCTCGATGCCGTTGTAGCGCACCGAGCCGCTGCGCTTGCCGACGATCCCCATGATGGATTTCATGGTGGTCGTCTTGCCGGCGCCGTTGCGGCCGAGCAGCGTCACCACCTCGCCGGCAAACACCTCGAAGTCGACGCCGTGCAGGATATGCGATTCGCCGTACCAGGCCTGCAGGCCTTCCACGGTCAGGAGCGGCGCGCCGCGCACCGGCTCAGCCATGACCGACCCCCAGGTAGGCTTCCTTGACGGCGGGATCGGTCGACACCGTCTCGTAGTCGCCTTCCGCCAGGATGCGGCCGCGCGTCAGCACCGTGATGCAGTGGGACAGGTTGGCGACGACGCTGAGATTGTGCTCGACCATGAGCACGGTGCGGTTGGCCGACACCGTCTTGATCAGCGCCGCGATGCGGTCGATGTCCTCGTGGCCCATGCCGGCGGTGGGCTCGTCGAGCAGCATCATGGGCGGGTCGAGCGCCAGCGTGGTGGCGATCTCGAGCGCGCGCTTGCGTCCATAGGGCAGTTCCACCGCGGTCCACTCGGCAAATGACGCCAGCCCGACATCGGCGAGCAGCGCCAGCGCGCGCTCGTTGAAGCCATCGAGCACGCGGCGCGAACGCCAGAAGTCGAACGAGCCGCCGCGCGCGCGTTGCAGCGCGATGCGCACATTCTCCAGCACACTGAGGTGCGGGAACACGGCGGAGATCTGGAACGAGCGCACCAGCCCCATGCGGGCGATGTCGGCCGGCCGCGCCGCCGTGATGTCGCGGCCGTCATAGATGATGCGGCCGCGCGTGGGGCTCAGGAACTTGGTCAGGAGATTGAAGCAGGTGGTTTTTCCCGCGCCGTTGGGACCGATCAGCGCATGAATCGTGCCACGCCGGATCTTCAGGTTGACGTCGTTGACCGCAACGAAGCCACGGAAGTCCTTGGTCAGTCCCTCGGTTGCAAGAATGACATCGTCCGCCATGCGGATCGCGGGCCTCCCAATAGCCGGCCATTTGGGCAGGAGCGTCAACCGACTGTCGATTGGCCTACAGGAGTGTCAACCGACTGTCGATTGGCCTAAAGGCGATTTTTGCCTGGACGAGGCGAGCGCGGGCCGGCCAGGCGTTCACCTGTTGGTAGAACGAACGGGCGCGCGCTCACGTCTTCGGCAGATGGCGCGTCAAAGTGCCCCTGGGGTGCCGACAGCATCACCACCCGGCGACAGCCAGGCCGACCACGATCGTCAACACGGCCCATCCGAAGTTCCGCCCGCGCAGTGCCCAGGCATTGGCGCCAGCCGCAAAGCCGTAGATGACGACGGCGGCGCCGACGATCCAATGTCGCGCCATCTGCGAGCCCATCCATGGCGCTGCGATCAGCAGGACGGCGACCCCAGCCCACGCCACTGCGCTGCACTGCCAGACGAGCCGGATCAGTCCCCTCAGCCGCTCCGGCTCGATCCGGGCGCGCGCGAACACATGCGTCTCGCCGAGCAACCCGTGCACAAAGGCGGCCGCCAAGCCCACGACCCCGGACGCGCAAAGCAAAAAGTCGCGCATTGGAAGCTGTCCTGGGCAGATGAACGCGCGGATGGTCGTTCAACGAAAATATCCAATCCGCCGCCAGGGCGACAAGCCGTGCGACGGCTCATGCCGCGGCGCGGACCTCGGCGACGATGGCGTCCGCCACCTTTTCGGCCAGCATGACGGTCGGGATGTTGGTGTTGCCGCGCGGCAGCGTCGGCATGATCGAGGCGTCGGCCACGCGCAGACCGGAAAAGCCGCGCAGGCGGCCGGCCGGATCCACCACGGTGGCCGGATCGTTGGGCGCGCCCATGCGGCAGGTGCCTACCACATGGAACATGCCGCCGACATTGTCGCGGATGTGCTCGGCCAGCGCGTCGTCGTCCTGCACCAGCGTGGCGAGGTCGACCCGCCGGTCGGCCAGAACGGAGAAGACCGGCCCGGCCAAGGCGGGAAAAGCGTCGAGCAGCGCCGCAATGGTCGCGCTCGTGACGACGTTGGCCGGCGTGTGCTGGTTGAGCCGGCGCAGGCGATCGGAGAAGCGCACCGGGAACACCGTCTCGGTGATCGCCTTGACGTGCGGGTCGCCGACGATCTCGACGATGCGGCGATAGCCCTGCACCATGCGCTTGAGGTCGAGCTCGTGGCCGGTGAAGTTGAACTCGACGCAGGGCGGCCTGCGCTCGTCCGCGCTCGCGAGCGTCACGCGGCCGCGCGCCATGGGCTTGAGCAACGCCAGCGACAGGTTGGCCACCTGATGGCCGAGCCGGCTCCACGACGTCTTGTTCTGCACGTTGAGATACATGTCGCTCGCCGGCGCGCCGGGCAGGCCGGACGAGTACCGCCACGCGGTGGTCGGATGCGGGCGCAGGCTTTCGGCCTGCCTGGCCGGCGCCGGCAGATGCAGCGCGACGAACAGGATGGCGTGGTTGGACAGGTTGTGGCCGACGCCGGGGAGATCGGCGCGCACGTCAATGCCCAACAGGCGCAGGTGCTCGGCCGGGCCGATGCCGGAGCGCATGAGCAGCGTGGGCGAATAGATGGCGCCGCACGCCAGGATGATCTCGCGTGCGCGAAATTTTTTCTCCGCGCCGCCGATGCGCGCCGCCACGCCGACGGCGCGGCGGCCGTCGAAGATCAGTCCCGTGACGGTGGCGCGGCTGACGATGGTGAGATTCTTGCGCCCGCGCACCGTTGCGTCGAGATAGCAGATCGCCGACGAGGCGCGCTGGTTCGGCCAATTGCTCATCGGCACGGCACCGTAGCCGTCGCGGAAATCGGCGTTCATGTCGGCGACGTAGGGGACCTGCCGCTCCCGGGTGTATTCGTGCACGGCGCGCGACAGCGCCGGCCACTCCGCCTGCGGCGTGCGGCGGATCGGCACCGGGCCGTCATGCCCGTGCATGTCGCCGGGAAAATCCTGCTCGCTCTCGAGCTTGCGGAAGTAGGGAACGACGTCGTTCCAGCCCCAGCCTTGAGCGCCGAGCGCTTCCCACTCGGCATAGTCGTCGGGCGTGCCGCGGTAGGCCACCATGCCCATGACGGACGAGCCGCCGCCCATCACGCGCCCCTGAGAGAATCCGACCAGCGGCGAATTGTCCTTGCGCCGCCAATGCACCTTCAGGCCCGGCCACATATAGGCGTCGTTGTAGTAGGAGACCGGATAGGTATCGAGCACGTCGGGCGGCACGGCGCCGGGCGGCGTGTCCTGGCCGGCCTCGAGCAGCAGCACGGAGCGCGCCGACGCCGCGGACAGCCGGTTGGCCAGGACGCAACCGGCGCAACCTCCGCCCACGATGATTGTGTCGAAGTCTTCACTCATTTACGCATCGTTCCAGGATGGCGGCGCAGGGCGGAAGCGCCGGCCGCGAGAAAAGTGTATTGAAGCATGGCGGGAGGGATGAGGCAAAGGCCTCACCTCAAGCCGTTCCTCCAAAGGCGGGGAACCCATGAACGCGCTCGGCGATTATTGACCGAGGACGGCAGGCGTGGGCTCCCGCCGCAGGGCGGAAATTCTTAGAAGGCGAGGCAATGGCGTCGGCTGCCATGAACCGGACAGCAAAACGTGTGGTTTTGTCTCTAGCATCCTTCGTTGCGCCCATCGTCGATATCATTTCTCGCAAAGAGGAAAGAGTACTGACTGCCGAGATCGAGAAATGGATGGTCGAGAGAACTATCCTGTCTATTGTTTTCAGCTATCCGAAAAGTTATCCAGCCGCAAAACCGTGTCCGGAACGCGTGGTGTTCAAAGGCGAAGGATGGCGCGCTGTTTATCTCGAGAACGGTATGAAGTTGCACGGTCGTCCGCCGGCCGAAATAGTCCAGCTGTTGCAGCGGCTCGAACAGGAACACATCCTGAATCTGCAGAACTTGCTGCGCTTTCTGTGTGAGCGCAGCGACAAAGTCCGAACGGAGACCCATGGGTTCGAGGCTTCGAGCAAGGTTCTTGGATACGCTCTGCCGGATGAAATGTCCGATGAAAGCTCCAACCTCCGGACAGCGGTCAACGACGGGTTCGAGCTGGATTTCACGTGGGAAGTGGTAAAGATCTTTCCGGCCTCGCCCGCGAAGCTCAATGGATGACCTGCGCGGGCCGCGATGGACGGCGCATTGAACCATGTCCCCTCGCAAAAACTAGGCCTTTGGCCGTGAGGCGCTTGCCGATGCCCGTGGCTGCCAGCAGCCCGACACGCCATCGCTCGGCTCTTATGTTTCATAAGAAGTCGCGAGCAATAGAGCGGCTCCATTCGCGCTGACAGACTTCGTTCGCGCCTTCCCAGGCGCGCAAGCTTCCCCACAGCACGAAGGCATTGCGCGTGCATGACAAGCGCATCTGCGTCTCGATGCCGATTTTCCATGTGTCTCGCGACATCGTCTGGGTTCGTCGCAGTTCGGCGACTGCGCTGAGCGGGTCATTCTCCTCGACGTGAAACCGGGATTTGCTCTCCGTGCCCAATTCGAGGCCGATGCGGTCGATGCGCTCGATACGCACGTCACCTCGACGGATTATCGCCGGCTCCTCAGGTGGCGCCGACTCGGGACCAGGCAGCGCCGACAGCAGCGCGTCCGTGGCCCGGGGCGGGCGTGCCGGCAGATCCAGTGTGCCACTCGAAATCAGCAGCGTCGCCTGCTCGGGACTTGGCCAGATCATCGGCCAATACGCCGTGGACAGGGCCAGCCTGACCCTGTGGCCGGCCGGGAACACCGAGCCCGCATCGTTGAGCCGGATACGTACCCGGTAGCGCTCTCCCGGCGCCAGCGGCGCAGGCTTTTCGTGTCCGTCGCGATGAGCGAGGTTGAGCACGCCATAGCTGACCCGCAGCGATTCACCGGACGGGTGCACATCGCACAACCGAACAGCCAGGTTCGCGATCGGCCGGTCGGACGCGACATCGAGCGTGACGATCGCCGCGCCCAGAATCTCGATCGGCGTATCGAGTGGCGGCGTCTCGAAAACCAGCGAGCGCATGTCGTCTTCCTGCTGGTCGCCCGCCTGGTCGTCCCCGTGACCAAATGAAACCCACTCTCCTGCACACCTGCCAACCGTCTGCGGTGAGCAGACGGCGCGCGTCGTCAAGGGTGCCGTTGCGTCGCGCAGGCCCGCATCGGTCAAGAACAGCCGCCGCGATGTTCCTCCCGGTGGCGGCCAGGACGGTTCTGCAATCCACCGGCCCGGCAAAACCTCGTGGTGTCGCGCAGGCTTTACGCTTTCGGTCATCCAGGCGCGCAGCATGGGCTCGTCCATGACGCCGGTATCGATGCCCTTCAGCCAATAATCCCACCACCGCAGCATCTCCTGCAGGAAGCCGATCTGCGGGCCGGGAAGCGCAAAGTGCGGATACGCGTGCGCCCACGGCCCGATGAGGCCCTTGCGCGGAACTGTCAGCCCCTCGAGCAGTCGCGGAATTGCGTTCTTGTAGGCGTCGGTCCAGCCGCCGACGGCGTAGACCGGGCATTGGATCGCTGCGTAGTCCTCGCATACCGATCCATGCTTCCAGTACCCATCACGGCATTGGTGCTGGAGCCAAAGTTCGAAGAACAGCGGTACGTTGTTCAGGCGCTCCAGCCACATCGCCCGCCAGCCATCGCCGACAAGGATCGGGTCGGGCGGGAGGCTCATCGAGGCGAAAAAGAACGAGGCCCACTCGAGCCCGGCGTTGAGAAGCGTGCCGCCCATGTAGTGGGCATCGTCGGCGTAGCGATCGTCGGTCGAGCACATGGTTACGATTGCCTTGAGCGCCGGCGGGCTGCGCGCCGCAATCTGAAGTCCGTTGAAACCGCCCCAGGAGATTCCCATCATCCCGACAACGCCGCTGCACCAGGGTTGCTCCGCCAACCACGCTATCACCTCCACGCCATCGTCCTGCTCCTGCGTTGCATACTCGTCGAACAGCAAGCCTCCCGACTCGCCGCACCCTCGCATGTCGACGCGAACGCCGGCGTAGCCGTGACCGGCCAGATACGGATGGGTCAGCGCGTCGCGTTCATAAGTCCCGTCGCGCTTGCGGTATGGGAGATACTCGAGGATGGCAGGAACAGGGTTCTGTTCGGCATCGTCGGGCAGCCAGATGCGCGCCGCCAGCATCGTACCGTCTTTCATCGGTATCAACGTGTGCTCGATCACACGCACGGTTCTGGGAAAAGTCGTGACAATCACGAGGGGCGCTCCAAGCTGAATGGCCTTCGACGAACGTGCGTGCCAACGACGAAGGTTGACGCGGGATCCACTAATACCATGGTGCGATGGATTCGACCGCATGCCTCTGCTGTGCTCACGCGCTGGGACGTGTCGCCAATCTCGAGGCAGAGAAACCCAGGGAGCCCGACATGAGCAGCACTCAGATGCACAGCGAAACTGCAAGCGAGACCTCGAAAGCGCCGGCGGTCGACATGAAGCTCGAGGTCGTCGTCATCCCTGTTGCGGACGTCGAACGCGCCAAGCGCTTCTACGGCGGCCTGGGTTGGAGGCTCGACGCCGACTTCGTGGTCGGTGACGCGTTTCGGGTCGTGCAGTTCACGCCTCCAGGCTCGCCGTGCTCGATCCACTTCGGCACCGGAGTCACGCCGGCGGTGCCGGGCTCGGCACGCGGACTTTATCTGGTCGTGTCCGACATCGCGGCCGCGCGCGCCGAGCTCGTCGGTCGCGGTGTCGACGTGAGCGAAGTGTTCCACCGTCCCGGTCCGGGAAAGCCGCCTGTCAACGGCCCGGATCCGGCGCGGCGCAGTTACGCCTCGTTCGCCTCGTTCAGCGATCCGGACGGCAACGGCTGGCTGTTGCAGGAGGTCACCGTACGATTGCCCGGACGCGTGGATGCAGACGACACGACATTCACCTCGGCGACTGAGCTCGCGAGCGCGCTGCGCCGGGCGGAGGCCGCACACGGCGAGCATGAGAAGCGGACCGGCCAGCGCGATGCGAACTGGCCGGAATGGTACGCCGCGTACATGGTGGCGGAGCAGGCCGGCAAGGAGCTGCCGACCTGAGCAGCGACTACGACGTCAACCTCCTCGGTTCGAGCGCTGGCCGTTGCGACACGGATTCCG
This sequence comes from Xanthobacteraceae bacterium, assembly GCA_035259885.1. Taxonomy (GTDB): domain Bacteria; phylum Pseudomonadota; class Alphaproteobacteria; order Rhizobiales; family Xanthobacteraceae; genus DATFWC01. The sequence continues at coordinate 2,774 of DATFWC010000524.1, read as the reverse complement.
CGCCAAGCCCGAAGAATGAGCCCGCCCGGGCCATCCGATATGTGACGGAGATCACGTCGGGCTGAACTCAGAAATCGAAACCGTTCGCCCTGCCCGTTTTGCGTGGGCTGCCGTGGGCCGTGGTTTCGGCATAGGATCAGGCGGTGACGGGGGAGCGACGAGGGTCATGTCGAACTACAAATATGACGTGAAGATTGATGGCTCCGGCTGGGGACAGCCGACGGCAGAGACATGTTGGTATGCGTGTTACGCTATTATTCACGCATGGCGGCAACTGCCGGTCGGCTCCATCCGCGAAAAGATCAAGAAGGCCGGGCTCGATTACGACGACTATTACGCCAACGGCCTGCCTCCCGACGACTTTCCCAAGACGCGCAGCGCGCTCGGGCTCACCGGCTGGCCGGGCGGCTACGCGAGCACCGCGGTCGACGACTTCGAGACGCTCGGCTTGTTGATCAAGGGCTATGGGCCGCTGTGGTGTGCATTCGCCAAGCCGAGCGCGCACGTCGTCGTGGTGACCGGCGTCGACTCGCAGGCCAATACCATCCACATCATCAATCCATGGGGCGGGAACGGGATTGATGCGGACAGCCAGTACCTCACTCCACCGACCTTCCGACACCGGCTGAACACGACCGCCTATTCGGTGTTCCAGGCATTCATGTAGGTGTACGCGGAAAGATCTGAACTTCTCGTACTGCCGACTGACGTGCCACCGCACATCCATTTGGCCGTACCGAGCAAGTGTTTGGCAGGGAATAGCGAGGCACCAAGCCGCGCGCCGACTACGAGCGGCACGCGATCGGAGATGGTTTTGGCGGAGGTGCCGCGGTGGAGTTTGCCTACTGGTTCGGAGTCTTCGCGGGTCTGGCGGTCTGCCTTATCGCTCTTGCCTGCCTATGGACCCCGATGACGGACGGGGATTCGTAACGTCGTCCGAAGCCGTCGGCCCGGCCAACACGCACGACCGCGCTCCCGTTCAGTCCCACCGCACGCGCGCTTTCGAGCGGGACCGCTGCGCTGAAGGCGGCTGCAGCTCCGCGCCAAGCCGGAAGATTGGGCGCCCCACCTTGTCCGATATGTGGCGGAGATCACGTCGGCGGCAAGCGCTTGCGCACGCGATCGCAACAGGGTGAGCGAACCGGGACCCCCGAACCGGTGCGGACCGACTTTGCCGACGGAGCTTTGGCGCGGCCGACCACCTCGGGCGGCGGCTTTTCCGGCGGAAGCGGCATGCGTGCGCCCGCCACCATCGGGTCGATTTCGCGCGGCACCAGCATGGCAAAAGTTCCGGGATTGCGGATGCGGCCGGCGATGCGGCCCGCTTCGTCGCCGGCTCCCCAGTAGATGTCGGCGCGCGCCGGACCCACGATGGCCGAGCCGGTGTCCTGCGCGATCATCAACCGGTCGAAGCTGCCGGTCTGCTTGCCGTTCGCCGGCGGCAGCCCGGCGCGGATGAAGAACGGCGTGCCGTAGACATGCAGCACGTTGTCCACGGCGATCGAACGTCCCGGCGTCAGCCGCACGCCCTGGGCGCCGACCGGCTCGCGGTCATCGGCTAGGCCGACGATGCGGAAGAACACGAAGGAGCGATTTTTCCGCCGCACCTCCTCGGCGTCCTGCGGATTGAAGCGCATCCAGTCGCGGATGCGCTCCATGGACATCTCCTCGCGCGGGATGAAGTTGCGCTCGATGAGAACGCGGCCGACCGGCACGTAGGGGTAGCCGTTGTGCGAATCGTAGTTGATGCGCAGCATGAGCCCGTCTTCCAGCCGCACGCGCGCCGACCCCTGGATCTGGATCGCCAGGTGCTCTGTCTGATCCTTGATCCAGCAGATCTCCAGGTGCTGGCCGTCGAGGGCGCCATCAAGAATCTCGCCGCGGTCGTAGTAGGGCACGAGCTCGCCGCTGCTCTTGCGCCGCATCGACTGTCCCTTGTTGGGAAAGCCGGGACCGGCGGCGTTGGCCGGCGGCACCAGGTCCGGCGGGCGGCGGTAGATCGGAACCTTGAAGATCGGGGTGGGAAACCGCGACCCGTCCACGATCGGCTCGTAGTAGGCGGTCAGGAGACCGGCGCTGTCGCCCAGCCTGGCGATCCGCAGCGGGCGGAAGTTGCGCTCGAAGAACAGCCGCGCCTGCTCTGGCGCGAGGCGACCGGCAGTAACCGCCCGGCCGCATACGTGCTTCAGGGCGAAGTACATCGGGCGGGTCTCGGCCAGCGGCGCAGTGGTCCGCAACAGCGGCCGGCAGCTCGCCACAAACGCCGCAAAGGCCGCGCCATGATCATCCACCGACCATCCGTCGAGCGCGCTCCAGTCGATGGGCTCGAGCTGCGAGTCGCGCAGCGCCAGCGGTGCCGGGAGTGCGGGAGCGGGAGCCGGCTGCGGTCCCTGGAAGCGCGCGGCAGGCGGGGCCTTTCGCCGTTCCGCACCGTGAGCGGATGGGACTCCCGGGCCGAACAGCAGCACGACCACCCCGGCGGTCACCAGGGCGCAGCGCAAGACGTGATACGGAATCATGCCCTGGAGGCCTCCCGCGCCCTCCAACCGCGCACCCTCTATCAAGGTTCCGCTTGACGGCGGGATTGTGGCCTGTGCCGGACGGATGCGTTGCCGCATACCGGCCTTGACTCGTTCGTGCGCCGCCTCTGTCATCGCGGCCGGGCGCATTCGGGCTGTAGCCTGGATGGAGCGCGGCGAAATCCGGGCTGCGCATGGCAAGAGGATGGCAAATTCCATGACGCAAACGAAAACCGAAACGCGCGACGGCATGAT
>DATFWC010000523.1:0-8533 GCA_035259885.1 Xanthobacteraceae bacterium | reverse complement strand
TCCGTCTCCTCGGCGGCCGCAGCCTGCGCCTGCCCGAGCCGCCCGAGCGCCTCACCGGTGAGTTGCAGGCGCGACAGCACGCTGACGTCGCGTCCGAGGTTGCGGAACGCCTCGATGCCCTGGCGCCGCCGATCCGGTAGTTGCTTGGACGTTTTCGCCATGGCGACGCGCGTCATGGCGAGCAGGAAGCGCGGGTTGACGCCATAGTGGCAGGCCTTGATGCACTCGCCGCTGAGCATGCAGGAACTCGCCCACTTGCGCGAGGCTTCGGGACCGTCGCCCGTGCGGAGAATATCGAGCACGCCGGCGATGACGTCCTGCGGCTTGGCCTCGATTCCGGCCGGCGCCACCGATGGACAGGCCTCGACGCACGCGCCGCACCTGGTGCAGGCCGCCAGCATGTCGTCGATGCGCGAAGCCAACGCCGTCTCGAAGGTCAGATCATTCATCGAGAGAGTCCGCTGCTGTCACCCCCAAGGGTAATGGCTCGAGGCGGCAATCGCCAGGGGCGGGGACGGATGCCGGATATGACCGGCGCGCTTATCCGGCGTCGGCGAAAAATGCCCGCAGCTCGCGAAAAGTCTCCTCCGGCGCCTCGTCGGCGAGGTAATGGCCACTGGGCAGCGCCTTGGCGCCGCGGATGTCGGTGGCGTAGCGCGGCCAGATCGCCTTGGAGTCGTGATGGCGGCCGACGCCGCCGGTCGCGCCCCACAGGACCAGCACCGGACAGGTGATTTTTCTGCCAGCGTCGAAGTCCTTCGCGTCCATCTCGAGGTCGACACCGAAGGTCGCGCGATAATCCTCGCACATGGCGTGCACGGTCGCTGGATTCTTGAAGCAGCGGATGTATTCGGCGAGCGCCGCCTCGTCGAAGAAGCTCAGGCCCTGCTTGGTCTTCGCCAACTTCTTGCGGATGAAAAATTCCGGCTCGGCGTTCATCAGCCGCTCGGGAAAATCGTAGGGCTGGATCATGAAGAACCAGTGCCAGGAAAATCGGCCCCAGTCGCGCGTCACGTGGTTGAGCAGGTGATGTTGCGGGATGATGTCGAGGATTGCGGCCCGGCTCACCACGTTGGGATGGTCGAGGCACATGCGGTGCAGCACGCGCGCGCCGCGGTCGTGGCCGGCGGCCGCGAAGCGCGTGAACCCAAGCGCCGCCATGACCTCGACCTGGTCCTGCGCCATGGCCCGGAACGAATAGCCGGAATGATCGTCGCCCCCCGGAGGCTTTTCCGAATCGCCATAGCCGCGCAGGTCGGTGCACACGACGGTGAATTCCTTGGCCAGGCGCGGCGCCACCCGGTGCCAGTTCACATGGGTGAACGGATTGCCGTGCATCAGCAGCACCGGCGGGCCCGAGCCGCCGTGCACCGTGACGATGCGCGCGCCCGAGGTTTTTATCTCGGTGCGGGTGAATCCTTCCAAGAGCATGGATCCGCGCTCCAATGATGTGCCCGATCAACTCGGCTGTCATCCCGGACGGCTTGCGTCAGCAAGCCGATCCGGGACCCAAGTATCCCGGCATTGCAGATTAACGTTGGCCATCGTCCAATTCACGCAGGGAGTCTTGGGTCCCGGCTCGCGCGCTGCGCGCTCGGCCGGGATGACAGCCGAGAGAATTGTCCTAATAATCCGTCCAGTTCACCAGCGGTCCGCCGAGGAGGCGGCACGCCTTGAGGCAGGTGAGGTCGCAGGCGTCGTTGAACGCGAAGCAGCGCTTGGGCCAGTCGACGCGAATGCAGGCCTGGAAATTCTGCCCACAGGTCGCCGTGCAGTCATGCCAGCACGGCAAGGAGGCCATGACGGCCGCCGAGCGACGCGACAGCGTGCGCAGCGCCAGCGGCAACGGATCCTTCGGCGCCGTCAGATAGGCTGGACGTGCTGCGTGAACTTTGGTCGCCGCCCGTGGATGCGTCGTACGAACGTCCGCCGCTGCGGCCGGGAGTGCGATCAGCGCCAGCATGACGCCGAGCCGGAATGCCTTCATGCCGAAACCTATTTGTAGGTCTTGAGATACGCGATCACGTCGTCGATGTCTCCCGGCTTGCCGAGGCCGCCGAACGGCATGCGGTTGCCCTTCACCTTGGTCTGCGGGTCCGCGATGTAGGCGCGGAGATTCTCCTCGTCCCACACCAGATTGGCCCGCTTCATCGGATTCGAATAGTGGAAATCGTCGAGCGCCGCCGATTTCCGCCCGAACACGCCGCGCAGGTTGGGACCGAGCGCATCCGGGCGCTCGGTGTGGCAGGCCGCGCACGCCTGGAACACCAGCTTGCCACTGTCCGCGTCGGCCGCGACCGCCGGACACGATGCCACCAGGACGAGGGCGGCGCTCAATGCGATGCGGATCATGGCCGGTGCCTCATGCATGGACCAGCGGGCCCGGGCTCTTGAGGTAGCGTGACGTGATGGCGTCCGCCGCCCAGTAGGCCAGCGCGCCCACCGGCCCGGTCGGATTGTAGGCAGGCTGCTGCGGGAACGTGGAGGCGCCCATGACGAAGAGGTTGTGCGCGTCCCAGGACTGCAGGTAGCGATTGACCACGCTGGTCTTCGGATCGGTGCCCATGATGGTGCCGCCGGTATTGTGCGTCGACTGGTAGGGCACGATGTCGTAGTCGCCGCGCCGCAGGCGCGGCGGGCCCATGATGCTCGGGTTCATGGCGCGCGCGATCTGAACCGCCTTGTCGAGGCAGTACTCGGAGAGCTTATAGTCGTTGTCGACGAAATTGTAGGTCATGCGCACGAGCGGCCGCCCGAGCTGATCCTTATAGGTCGGGTCGAGGTCGAGATAGTTGTAGCGGTTGGCGTAATTGGAGCCCGACACCGCGATGTTGATGCTGCGGCGGTAGTATTTCGCAGTCGCCTGCTTCCAGGCGGCGCCCCAGCGCGGCGTGCCGGGCGGCACCGGGCGATAGTTGATCGGCCGTCCGTCGTTGTGGCCGCAGGCCATGCGCACGCCGCCGAGGAAGCCAAGCCCGCCGTGGTCGAAATTGTCGCCGTCGAAATCGTCGAGCGCCATGACGGAGCCGGGCGCGCCCATGAACGGATTGAACTCGCGGTCCTCGAAGAACATGGTCACGCCCATGCGTGAGAGCTGGTAGCAGTAGTTCCGGCCCACCGCGCCCTTCTGCGTCACCGGATCGTAGGGCTCGCCGATGCCCGAATGGAGCAGCAGCGATACGTTGCCGAACACATAGGCCGACAGCACCACCAGCCCGGCCGGCTGTTCGAACTCCTCGCCGCTGCGCCGGTCGGTGTAGACGACGCCCGTGATCTTGCGGCCGGCCTTGTCGTAGAGCAGCCGGCTGACCCATGCGCCGGTGCGCAGCGTGAACTTCGGGTCTTCGCGCAGTTTTGGCAGCACGCACACGTGCGGGCCGGCCTTGGCATTGGCCTCGCAGCCGGTGCGTTCGCAGAACCCGCAGTACTGGCAGGCGCCGAGGGTCAGCCCCTCGATGTTGGTGTAGGGCCGGCTGGCATTGCTGATCGGCTGCGGGAAGGGATGATAGCCGAGATCCTTGGCGGCCTTCTCGAACATCAGCGCCGAGTCGGTCATCTTCAGCGGCGGCGTCGGGTATTCGTTCTGCCGCGGACCTTCGAAGATGTTGCCGCCCTCGATCTTCTGGCCGCGCAGGTTGCCGGCCTTGCCGGAGGTGCCGCACAGCTTTTCGAACTTGTCGTAGTACGGCTCGAGTTCCTCGTAGGTCATGGCCCAGTCCTGGATGGTCATGTCCTCAGGAATCGCTTTCGCGCCGTAACGCTCCACGATATGGCTGCGCGTGAGATGGTCCGTCGGGTGATAGCGCCAGTGCAGGCCGCCCCAGTGATTGCCGGCGCCGCCGACCGTGTTGCCGGGCAGGAACGAGCCCATGCGCCGCATCGGCAGCGCCGATTCCGACGGGCGGTGGCGGAACGTCAGCGTCTCCAGCGCCGGATCCTGGATGAGCTCCAGCCGGTTGAAGTACTTCAGCTCGTCGCGCACGTTGGGCAGGGCAAAGTTTTCGCGCGGCGTCAGGTCAGACCCGCGTTCCAGCCCGACCACGGTCAGCCCGGCCCTGGTCAGTTCGCGCGCCATGATGCTGCCGGTCCACCCCATGCCGACCATCACGGCATCGACGTCGTTCAATCGCATCGCCATGTCGGCCTCCTCACGAAAAGTCGGCAATCGACTGCGGCTCGGCGACGTAGCGCTTGCCGCGATACTGCTCGATCAGGTTGGCGTAGGTCGCCGGCAGGCCGGGAAAGCCCACCATCCGCCACGCCACCTTGTCGCGGTTGCCGCCGTAGATCGGGTCGGCAAAGAACCCCTCCATGGTGATGGCGAGCAGCGCCTCGAAAAACTGCTTGCTGTCGAAGTCGGGAAATTCCGCCTTGCCCTGTTCCAGCGTTTTCAGCGCCTGCTCGCGCTGCTCAGGAGCGAGGCGGTCGAAATCCTTGCCATAGGTCTTGCGCGTCCACGCGTTGGTCGCCGCGATGCCGGCGGAAAAGAATTCGCGCGGCGTGAGCGGAAGCTGGTAGCCGTATTCGGGCTTGGCTTTGCGGAACGGGCCGGCGCGATACATTTTCGCGCCGCCACCCCAGGCGGTGGCCAGCTGGCGATCGATGAACGTCGCCACGCCGCACTCGCTGCCCGACGGCGTGAGCGCGTCGGCCGGAATGAGGGTGTCGACCGCGGCGACCACGAAGGCGTGCTCGCCCGGCGTGAGCGTCAGCACGGTCTCGGGCTCCGCCGCTGGCGTAGCAGCGGCCGGCGTTGCGGCAGGAGCGGGTGCAGCTTGCGCGTCGGCTGGCGAGGCGGCGGAGCCGAGGCCAGCCGCAACCGCCGTGCCGGCGCCGAGCAGGAATCGGCGACGTGGCAGCGTGTCGTCCGTCATGGGTGTCCTCCCGATGCGCCGTGCGTCGATGGCCGGCGCGTTGTTGTCGAGGAGAATACCCGGTTTCCGCCGTCCGCGCGACCTGCTTACAGCGCAGCCGTGGTCTGCACCTCGACCAGAAACTCCTCGTGCACGAGCCGGTCGATGATCAGCAGCGTGTTCGGCGGATAGACGCCGCTCGGAAACATTTTTGGGAACTCGCGCAGGCGGAAAGCCATGAACTTCGCAATGTCCTGCGAATGGACAAGGTAGGTGGTGAACTCGACAACGTTGGCCCAGCCGGCGCCGGCGGATTTGAGCGCCGCCTCGATGTTGGCGAAGGTCTGCACGCATTGGGCATCGAAATCGTCGACGCCGACCGCCTTGCCGTCGCGGCCGATGCCGACCTGACCGGCAATGAACAAGAACTCGGAGGCCTTCACCCGCGTCATCTGCGAGTACTGGCCCAATGGTTTCCCGAGCGTGTCGGGATTGACAATTCTGATCTCCAGCATGGCGTGTTGTCCTCATGTTCCGGTTGGCGGCCGCATTGCCCGTTCATTATAGTCGCGCCCGAGCGTCAGTCTTTGCGGGTTGGAGGAGCGTCATGAAGATTGTCGGGTTTGAAGCGAACGGGGAAACGCGGCTGGGCGTGGTGGAAGGCGACCAGGTCATCGATCTCAAGGTGGCCGACGAGAAGGCGCCGACCGACCTGCGCGAATGGCTGGCGCGCCATGACGGCGACCTCACCCCCCTGGCCGACCTGGCCAAGCGCGCGCCGGCCGGCGCGCGGCGGCCGCTCAACGGCCTGAAGTTTGCGCTGCCGGTGGCGCATCCGGGAAAGATCATCTGCCTCGGCCTCAACTACATGGAGCACGTGAAGGAGGGACGCTACGCCGACAACGTGCCGAAATTCCCCAGCGTGTTCATGCGCTGCGCCACCTCGCTGGTGCCGCACGAAAGCGCGATCGTGCGGCCGCTCGCCTCCGACTCGCTCGACTACGAGGCCGAGATGGTGGTCGTCATCGGCCGCCGCGCCAAGCATCTCAAGCAGGAGAACGCCTATTCCTGCATCGCCGGCTTCTCCTGCTTCAACGAGGGCTCGATCCGCGAATTCCAGCGCCGCACCACGCAATGGGACATGGGCAAGAACTTCGATCGCACCGGCGCGTTCGGTCCGTGGATGGTCACGGCCGACGAAGTGCCGCCCGGCGGCAAGGGCCTGAAAATCCAGACGCGTCTCAACGGCACCGTGATGCAGTCGGACAACACCGACAACATGATGTTCCCGGTGGCCGAGACGCTGGCCTACATCACCCAGGGCATGACGCTGGAGCCCGGCGACGTGATCATCACCGGGACACCGTCCGGGGTCGGCGGCGCCCGCAAGCCGCCGGTGTGGATGCACGACGGTGACAGCTGCGAGGTGGAGATCGACGGCATCGGAATTCTGCGCAACCCGATCCAGGACGAGAAGGCGTGAGGTCACGCGATCCTGCAGGCGAGCCTTTGTGCATTGCTGTCTGATTCCTTCTCGGCTGTCATCCCGGACGGCTCGCGTCAGCGAGCCGAGCCGGGACCCATGTACCCCGGCTTCTGTAAAATGAGCTCGACAGGGATACATGGGTCCCGGCTCTCGCGCCTGACGGCGCTCGGCCGGGATGACTCCCAGAGCGGTGGTGCGTCTCACATGCCATATCAGCGGAGGGAGATCATGAGTCGCGTCCTGTTGCGGCTGAGCATCGCCACGTTGGCTTTCGCGGCCATGCTGCTGTCGACGCAGGCGCAGGACTGGCCGACACGGCCGATCCGCATCCTGGTCGGCTTCGGTGCCGGCGGCGGCACTGACCTCGCAGCGCGCATCGTCGCCCAGCCGCTGCAGGAGATTCTTGGGACACCGGTCGTGGTGGAGAACCGCGTCGGCGCTGGCGGCACCACCGCCGCCAACGCGGTGGTGATCGCGCCGAAGGACGGCTACACGGCGCTGATGATGAGCAATGCGCACGCTATCGCGCCGGTGATCTACAAGAGCGTCCCCTACGACTCGGTACAGGATTTCGACATGATATCGCTGGTCGGCACCGCCGGCCTGATCGCCGTGGTGCATCCCGATTTCCCGGCGAAAAATCTGCAGGAGCTGATCGCCGTGCTGAAGGCGAGCCCGGGCAAGTACAACTTCGCCAGCCCCGGCGTCGGCACCACCCAGCACTTCGCCGGCGAACTTTTTGGCCAGATGGCCGGCGTGCAGATGACCCATATTCCGTTCCGCGGCACGCCGGCAGCGATCGCGGCGCTGCTCGGCAAACAGGTCGATGTGGTGATCGAGCTGATTCAGCCGGTGCTGGGGCACGTCCAGTCGGGACAGCTGCGGGCGATCGCCGTGACCTCGCCGCAGCGCTTCTTCTCCGTGCCCGACGTCCCGACCTTCGCCGAATCGGGGCTGCCCGGCTACGACGTCACCAGCTGGTACGGCCTCGCGCTGCCGGCCGGCACCCCGGCGCCGATCGTGAAGAAGCTGGCCGAGGCGACGCGCCAGGCGCTGGCGCGGGAAACGGTGGCGCAGCAGATCCGCACTGCCGGCGCGCTGCCGAAGAGCTCCACGCCGGAGGAGCTGCGCGACCATATCGCGGGCGAGATCAGGCGCTGGACCGCGGTGCGCGACAAGGCCGGCATCCCGCAGCAGTGATTCTCTCCGTCGGCCCCGCGCAGGCGGGAGCCCACGAACACCGGCCTTGCGAGATTATCTCCGGCGGTGTTCATGGGTCCCCACTTTCGTGGGGACGACCCAAGCGCCGGGTTTCAGGCATCGTGCAACAATGAGGACCGACCATGGCCAGACAGCTCAATGTCATCAGCATCTGCGGCAGCCTGCGCAAAGGCTCGTACAACCGGATGGTCATGAATCTCCTGCCCGGGCTGGCGCCCGCCGGCATGACCATCAAGGAGGCGCCGTCGTTCGCCGAGTTTCCGCTCTACAACGCCGACATCCAGAACTGGACCGGCTTTCCGGCCGCTGTGAATACGCTGGCCGATGCCATCCGCGCGGCAGACGGCGTCATCTTCAACACGCCCGAGTACAATTTCTCCCTGCCCGGCGGCTTGAAGAACGCGCTCGACTGGGTGTCACGGCTCAAAGACCAGCCGTTCGTTGGCAAGCCGATCGCCATCCAGTCGGCATCGCCCGGTCCGGTGGGCGGCGCGCGCGTTCAGTACGACCTGCGCAAGATGATGGTGTTCCTCGACGCGCTGACGTTGAACAAGCCGGAGATTTTCGTTGGTGGCTGCGCTGCTCGCTTCGACGAGAAGACCGGCGAACTCAAGGACGAGACCACGCGCGGCCTGATCAAGCAGCAGCTCGAAGCCTTCGCGGCGTTCATCGAGCGCCACGGCGCCAAGACCTGACGCACTGGGTTGCGCGCTTGCTTTGGTCGGTGCAGCGCACTCGGCGCGCTCCCTCTCCCCGGCGGGGAGAGGGTTGGGGTGAGGGGGCGTGTGACTCTCGATAAGCCTGTTCCCCCTCACCCGCGCCTTCGGCGCGACCTCTCCCCGCCGGGGAGAGGTGGAGCAAGAGGCGCGGCCTCGCGTCTTCCATTTTTCGGTCTCTTGAGATTCCCGGTGATCCATGGTCAATCCCCGATCGGCGTCGGCCGGCATTGGCGCGACCGCCGATCGGGGGGGTT
>DATFWC010000522.1:0-18536 GCA_035259885.1 Xanthobacteraceae bacterium | reverse complement strand
CGGCCGGCAAAGGATTTTTGCAGCTGCTTGAGATCGACGCAGATCAGGTGGGTCTCGACGCCGGCCGCAATCATCTCGCGCGCCAGCTTGTGGGTCGGGCGTTCCCACAGTGGAAACACCGGCGTGATGCCGCTGCCGGCCAGCTTCTGCTCGCGATAGGCGCGCACGTCGGCGAGAAACAGATCGCCGAAGATGACGTGCGTCACGCCGTCGGCCCTGGCGGCGGCGAGCGCCGTCGCCATGCGCGATTCATAAACATCATTGGGACACGGGAACGGGATGGGCACGCGGATCGGCGCCAGCCCGGCTGCGTCGAGCTGGGCCGCCAGCACATCCTCGCGCACGCCATGCATGCTGACGCGGCCGAACGTTTCCGTCACGGTGGTAAGCGCGCCGACCACGTCGTAATCGGCGGCGCGCCGCACCTCGTGCAGCGCCCAGGCGCTGTCCTTGCCGCTCGACCAGGCGATCAGCGCCCGCTTCATCGCTTGCGTCGGCCGGCCCGCGCCGGCCTGGAGGAGGACGGCGGCGCCCAGAACCGCCTGAGGATGACGTCGGCGGCGCGCTCGCCCGATTCCCAGGCGCCGCCAACCGTGCCCCACAGCGTCTCGTGCGCGGCTTCGCCGGCGAAATAGAGGCGGAGGTTGGCCGGCTCCATGAAAACCCGGCGCGCCGGCTGGCCGCCCACCGAAGCGGCCGAAAAGGCGCCGAGCGCCAAAGGCTCCTTGGCCCAGTTCGTCGCGTGCCGGCGGCGCACCGCCTTCTTGACTTCAGGACCGTAAAGGTCGCTCAGCCAGTCGATGGCAAAATCCACCATAGCGGCTTCGCCCTGAGCGGCGAGACTGGCGCCGAAGCGGCCCGCCACCTCGACCAGGCACAGCGACGTGCCGGAGACATTGCCCAGCACGGCGGCGGTGCGGTTGTCAGTCGCCTTTTCGAACACCATCTCGTCGCTCTGCAGTCCGAGCGGATTGCCGGCGAGCTCGAGCGCGACGTGGTCGTAGCTGCCGAGCGTCAGCCGGTCGGCGGCATCGAGCACGCGCCGCGGCAGCGCCGGCACGAACTTGATTTTTTCCGCCGTGAGCACGGCGGTGGACACCGTGACGATCACGGCGGCCGCGCGGAGCCAGCCTCTCGTGGTCTCGACCTGGGCGTTCGAGCGGTCGCTCCAATAGACCGTGGTCGCCCGTGTCGAAAGTTGGATCGGCAATCCGTCCGCAAGCCTGGCCAGCAGGGCGCCCAAACCCTGGCGACAGAACGCGTCGACGTCGCGCTCCGCCGATTTGGCGAAATCATAGGCCGAGACATCGGAGAGATCCTTGGCGCAGCCGAACGGCCCGAGCACGAACTCGACGGCCGGGCGCAGCTCGCCCAGTTCCTTCGGCAGGACGCGCGCGCAGGCGATGTCGGTCTTGCCGCGGGCGGCCTCGCCGATCGCCCGGTTGGTGCGCACGAGGGCGGACAAGAACTGCTCCATCTCGCCTTCGCGCGCGAAGCGCCGGCCGATGCGCAGCTTCTGCCCCGGGGGCGCCGGATAGACCTCCATCCGCGCGGCAGCGGCAAGCTTGGCCAGCGGATTGATGTCGGGCATGTGGATCCAGTGCGCGCCTCGGTCATACGGCACGCCGAACGTCTGCGTGTCGGTGATGCAGCGCCCGCCGACGTGGTCCGCCGCTTCGACGATGGCGATGCGCCGGCCCGCCGCGGTGAGCTTTCGCGCCGCGGCAATTCCTGCGGCGCCCGCGCCGACGATGATCACGTCGACATAGCCGGACGAGGCGATCGCCCCCATGGCGGGCGTCGCCGCGAGGGAGGCGGAGCCGATGAGCAAGGCGCGGCGACTGAGACGCGGCATGGTTTGCGAAAAATGAATCCCTTAGGTCCCCGACCCCGCCACCACCATGCCCGACCGGCGCGGCAGCGTAAACCTGTGTGCGGAAGATCACACTCCGGTCTGGCGCTGTGAACTAAGGTGCAACGAGTTTGGCTTAAAGTTGACGCAAATGACGCAGGGTCAACCTGCGCCGGGAGGCGCCATGGGCTGGATGATCGACCGAGTCGGGCGCGCGATCGCCCGCTATCTGGAACGGCCGGCGCCGGGCTATGAGCCGTTCACGCCGAGCGATCCCGCTGCGCTGCGCGCCGCGCTCAGGCCCGGTGACGTGCTGCTGGTCGAAGGCAACAACCACATTTCCGGGGTCATCAAATACCTGACACAGTCCACCTGGTCGCACGCCGCGCTCTATGTCGGGCCGGTCGGGGAGCGGGCGGCTGACGGCGAGCCGCACGTGCTCATCGAGGCCAATATCGAGGACGGCGTCGTCTCCCTCCCGCTGTCGAAATACGCGCCCTACCACACCCGCGTTTGCCGGCCAGTGGGGCTCAATGACGACGACTGCGACAAGGTGTGCCGCTACGCCATCGAGCGCATCGGCCTCGACTACGACCTCAAGAACATCACCGACCTGATGCGCTACCTGATGCCGCTGCCGGTGCCGCAGCGCTGGCGCCGCCGCATGATGGCGCTCGGTTCCGGCGACCCGACCCGGCTCATCTGCTCGGCGCTGATCGCCCAGGCGTTCGAGGCGGTGCGCTACCCCATCCTGCCCAAGGTCACGCGCATCGAAAGCCGCACGGCCCGGCGCGACATCCTCGAGATCCGCCATTCCTCGCTCTATGCCCCGCGCGACTTCGACATCTCGCCCTATTTCGCCGTGGTGAAGCCGACGATCGAGAACGGCTTCGACTACAAGGCATTGCACTGGGCCGACCTGCCACGCCGCACCGTCGAGGCGGAAGAGCAGGCCCATGCCTGCCCGCAACCCGAGGCGCAGCCGGCGCTCGCCCGCGTGCACGACAGATCGCGTGGGCGCGCAATGGCGGAAGCGGGGTAGGTCGCCGTCGCGCCAATAACCTCCGCCGTCAACCCGGCCAAGCGAGCGGCGCGCCTGCGCGCCAGGCGAGCGCGGGCCGGGATCCATAACCTCCGCCCTCAGACCGATTGACTACAACGCCCGCTCCTGCCATCGCGGCGCCGGTGTTCATGGACCCGGCCCTCGCTTCGCTCGGCCGGGATGACAGCATGAGTGAGCGAGGGTCCAGGGAGCCATAAACGATGCTCGATGCGGCCGCCAAAGCCTTGTCCCAGATGGCGTCGCCGCCGTTCCGCACGGTGCTGTTGAAATCCATGGGGCTAGCCGCCGTGCTGCTGATTGTCGTCGGCATCGCGCTGCATCGCCTGATCGCCTGGCTGGCGGGCGGCGGCGAGGCCTGGCTGGAAGGCACGATCGGACCCTCCGCCCACTTGCCGCTCGCCATCCTGTTCTGGATCCTCGCTATCGTGGCGGCGCTCGGCCTGTTCGTCGGCATCATCTTCCTCATGCCGGCTGTCACGGCGCTGGTCGCCGGCCTGTTCGGCGACGACATCGCCGAGCAGGTGGAGCGCACGTACTATCCGGACGAGGCGCCCGGCCGCGCCGTGCCGATCGGACGCGCGATGATCGAGGCAACAAAAATCGCGCTGTTGAGTGTGCTGGTCTATCTCTGCGCCGTACCGTTTCTGTTCGTGGCCGGATTCGGCGCCGTGGTGTTCTTCGTCGCCACCGCCTACCTGCAGGGGCGGCAGTATTTCGAATTGGCCGCCATGCGCTTCCACCCGCCGGCGGACGCCAAAGCGCTGCGCAAGCGACACCAGGGCACGGTGTTCACGGCCGGGCTCATGATCGCGGCGTTTGTCTCGATCCCGATCGTCAACCTCGCCACGCCGCTGTTCGGCACCGCCCTGATGGTGCACATGCACAAGCGGCTCGGCGGATCACGGGCGATCGAACAACGGCGGTGACGCTCTTTCACCGCGCGCCTTGTCTCGGCCTCATCCTGAAGAGCAGGCAATCAGGCCCTCGCGAAACGGTGGTCGCGGTTCACGCCATCTTTGCCTTCGCGACAGGCATCCGGCCGACGACTTCGGCGTAAGCCTCCATGGCATTCGGCTTACCGACCAGATGACCCTGCATCTCGCTGCAGGCTTCGCGGCTGAGGAAGCCGAGTTGCTCCGGCGTCTCCACGCCTTCGGCAACCACCGGCATGTTGAGCCCGCGGCCGAGGCCGATGACGGCGCGCACGATCGCGGCCGACTGCTCGTTGCGGTGCAGGTTCGAGATGAAGGTGCGGTCGATCTTGATGGTATCGAACGGAAACGACTGCAGGTACGACAGCGAGGAATAGCCCGTGCCGAAATCGTCCATCGCGATGCGGACACCCAGGGCTTTGAGCCGCCGGAGAGTGGCGAGCGCCCGCTGAAAGTCGCCGATCAGGACCGCTTCGGTGACCTCGAGCTGGAGCCGCCCGGGTCTCAGCCCGGTCTCGAGCAGCACCGCATGCACGAGCGCGGCCACATCGCCGTGCCGGAACTGCATGGGCGACAGGTTCACGGCAATGTGCAGGGGCTTCTGCCAGGTCGCAGCTTCGCGGCAGGCCTCGCGCAAAACCCATTCGCCGATGGTCATGATCAGGCCGCTCTCCTCGGCGAGCGGGATGAACGACTCGGGTGCGACCAGCCCAAGGGTCGGATGATGCCACCGCGCCAGCGCCTCGAAGCCGACGATCTTGCCGTCGATCAGGGCGTGGGGCTGGTAATGCAAGGAGAGCTCGCGCCGGTCGACCGCCGAGCGCAGGTCCTGCTGCAGGGCGCGCCGTTCGCGCAGCCGCTTGTCCATGTCGGCTTCGAAGCAGCGAATCGTGCCGCGTCCGTCTTCCTTGGCGCGATAGAGGGCGGCGTCGGCATTGGCCAAGAGCGTCGCCGCGTCGGTGCCGTCGGTGGGATACACCGCCATGCCGATGCTGAGGCCGACGCGCAGCCGGTGCCCGGCGGCATCGACGTCGTGCACCATGGCGGCCAGCAGGCGTTCGCCCAGGGCGGCGGCGGTGGCCGGCTGCGGGCCGCCCGCCGTGACGACGCTGAACTCGTCGCCACCGAAGCGCGCGACGAAGGCGTCGTCGCCCGCCGCCGTGCGCAGCCGTTGCGCCACTTCCTGCAGCATGGCGTCGCCGACGGCGTGCCCGAACACGTCGTTGATCTCCTTGAAACGGTCGAGGTCGATGCACAGGACCCCGAAGGGCTGCTTCGATTTCTCTCCCTGCGCCAGCGCGGCGGCAAGTTGCTCGGTGAAGGCCGCGCGGTTCCCCAGATCGGTGAGAGAGTCGTGCATCGCCAGGTGTGCGATGCGGTCCTCCGCCTGCTTCCGTTCGGTGACATCCTCGACGAAGCTCAGGACATGCCGGGCGCCGTCATTGGCGATCATCTTGAGCCGCTTGCTCTTGACCACGCGCGCACCCATGCGCGGGGTATGGACGGTCAGGGCATCGGTGATCAGGGGCTGACCGGACTCGAACACCTCGCGGTCGCGGGCGATGATGGCGTCGGCTTCGTCCGGCGGAAACAGCTGATGCGGGGTCTTTCCGATCATGTCCTCGCGGGCGATGCCGTACAGCGTCTCGCCGGCGCGATTGACCAGGAGGTAGCGGTCATCGTCCGCGTCGCGCACGACCAGCGTCGCCGGCACGTTCTCGACCACTGTCTGGAGCATGTCGTAGGCGGCCTGGCCTTTGCGTTCGGCGTTTTCTGCCTGCGCCTGCGCCACGGCAAGCGCCTTTTCGGCCTGCCGACGCGCGGTGATGTCCTCGTGCGTGGCGACCCATCCGCCTCCGCGCATGCTGCGGCTCGAAACCGCGATGGTGCGGCCGTTGGTCAGCTCGATCACGTCGTCGATCGGCTCGCCGCGACTCATCGCCTCGAGCAGGTCGGCGATGTAGCCCTCCGGATCGCCGGCGGAGAAGCTCCCGGTCTGGATGCGGTGCATGATCAATTTGCGCAGGCTGCAGCCGGGTCGCACGACCTGCGGCGACAGCCCGTACAGTTCGAGATAGCGGCGATTGCACAGAATCAGCCGCGCATGCTCGTCGAACATCACCAGGCCTTGGGACATATTGTCCAGCGCCGCTGCGAACTGCTCGTTCTGCAGGCGAAGCTGCTGCACCGGCATGGACCCGCGCTCCCCATTGGCGATGTCGACAAGCACGATGCGCCAGGATACGGGCGAATGGTTACCGCCGGTTTCCGTATGCGGCCGCCGCAACCACGGAGCCGGTCAGTCGAGGCGTTATGGTTAACGATTCTTTACGCCGTGAGGAATGCCCGCCGCGGCGCGCGTTTCGAAGCGCGCTCCAGCGCGCGTCCCCCGAGCAGCCATCCTTGGTCCTGCGCTGGAGGCACGCTCAGGCTGCCGAAACGGCCCCAGCGTTCACGACCTTTCCGGGCCATTTGCACAGATCGGCGATGATGCATTTCTCGCACAGGGGACGGCGCGCGACACAGGTGTAGCGGCCATGCAGGATCAGCCAGTGGTGAGCGTGGCGCCGGTACTTTTGTGGAACGACCGCGTTGAGCTTCATCTCCACGTCCAGCGGCGTCTTGCCCACGGCCAGACCCGTGCGGTTGCCGACGCGAAAGATGTGAGTGTCGACCGCGATCGTCTCCTCGCCGAACGCCACGTTGAGCACGACATTGGCGGTCTTGCGCCCGACGCCGGGCAGCGCTTCGAGCGCGGCGCGCTCGCGCGGCACCTCACCGCCATGCTCTTCGACAAGCTTTTTCGACAGCGCGATGAGGTTCTTCGCCTTGGTGCGGTAGAGCCCGATGGTCTTGATGTACTGACGCAGGCGCGCCTCGCCGAGCTTGAGCATCTTGGCCGGCGTGTCGGCAACACGGAACAGCGCCGGCGTCGCCTTGTTGACTCCGGCGTCCGTCGCCTGGGCCGACAGCACCACGGCCACCAGCAGCGTGAAGACATTGCCGTGCTCGAGCTCGGTTTCCGGCGCTGGGTCAGCGGCCTGGAAGCGGCGGAACGCTTCCTCGATCTCGGCGGTTGACCATTGCGGCAGCGCCCCGTGGGCGGCCTTGGCGTCGGCGGCGGCCCTCTGCCTGGGACGCTTCGGCAGGGCGGCTTTGCGGGATTTTGCGGCGCGAAGGGCCTGCCGGGTCGTCTTGCGTGCCATCTGTCCGGTATAGTCGCGGCCATGACCTCGGACAACGATTGTTCCGATGAACCGACCATCTTTTCGGCGACGATCACGCCGTATCGCTCGCTCGGCAACGTCGGCTTCCTGGTGCTGATGCTGGTCATCGGTGGCGTCAGCTTCGCGGCCGGCGTGGCGTTCCTCATGCTCGGCGCCTGGCCGGTGTTCGGCTTCTTCGGCCTCGACGTGCTGCTGATCTACTGGGCGTTCCGGGTGAACTACCGCGCCGCCCGCGCCTATGAGCAGGTGTGCGTGACGGCGAGCGCCCTGACGGTGCGCAAGGTGAGTCATCGCGGTCAGGTGGCGGAATGGACCCTCAACCCGCTGTGGACCAGGATCGACAAGCAGGTGCATCAGGAATACGGGATCGAAAAGCTGTTCCTGGTCTCGCATGGCCGCAAGCTCGCCATCGCCAATTTTCTCGGCCCGGACGAAAAGGAGACATTTGCGGCGGCTCTCGCGGCCGCCCTCGGCGAGGCCAGGCGCGGCCCCACGCGCACGGTCCTGCCCTGATGGTTCGGCGCACCCCGAAGGACGGGGCAGGAATCGGGTGGCGACGGGCCCGGGGCACGGCTAGCTAGAGAGCATGCAGATCATGTCTCACAGCCGATCCCACGAGGCCGCCATGCTGTCGCCCGAACGCGCCGTCAATCTGGACGCCCTGTCCACCGCCGCCACCGACTACGACATCGTGCGCCGCGCCATTGCGCATATCCGCGGCAACTGGCGGCGGCAGCCGGAGGTGGACGAAGTCGCCGAGGCGGCCGGCGTGTCGGCCACCGACCTGCACCACCTGTTCCGCCGCTGGGCCGGCCTGACCCCCAAGGCTTTCCTCCAGGCGCTGACGCTCGATCAGGCGCGCCGCCTGCTGCGCGACTCCGCGAGCGTGCTCGATGCCAGCTATGAGGTCGGCCTGTCCGGGCCCGGGCGGCTGCACGACCTGTTCGTCACCCATGAGGCGATGTCGCCGGGCGAATGGAAGGCGGGCGGCGAAGGCCTGACCATCGCGTACGGCTTCCATCCGTCGCCGTTCGGCATGGCGCTGGTGATGGCGACCGAGCGCGGCCTCGCCGGCCTCGCCTTCGCGGATCCGGGCGAGGAGGAGACGGCGCTCGCGGACATGCGCGGCCGTTGGCCCAAGGCCACCTACGTCGAGGATCGGGAGGCCACGGCGCCCCTGGCGCAGCGCATCTTCGACTCAAAACTGTGGCGGCCCGACCGGCCACTGCGCGTGGTGCTGATCGGCACCGATTTCGAGGTGCGGGTGTGGGAGGCGCTGCTGCGCGTGCCGTTCGGGCGGCTGACCAGCTACTCGGATCTCGCGGCAAAAGTGTCGGCACCCAAGGCCGCGCGCGCCGTCGGTGCCGCGGTGGGCAAGAACCCGATCTCCTTCGTGGTGCCGTGTCACCGCGTGATCGGCAAGAGCGGCGCGCTCACGGGCTATCACTGGGGCCTGACGCGCAAGCGCGCGATTCTCGGATGGGAAGCCGGGCAGGCGGCGACCTGAAGGGCTGCGTCAGCGCAGCCTCGAGACGACTTTCCGCTGCGGACAACAGGCCACAAGCCTCAACGAAACGTTCGCGGAATGAGGCAAATTTCGAAGCCGCGCTATTGCTAGGGCGGTTGACGCCACCGGCAGGATTGCCCAGAACGGCGTCCCGCGCCGGCGAAGACTCATGCCATCCAGCGGCTCGATGCGCCGGCCGGCCTTAAGGAAGCACCGGAAGGAGTGGAGATGCAGAGGCATCGTCCCGTGATGCTGGCGATACTCGACGGGTGGGGCTGGCGCGAGGAGACAGCCGACAATGCCGTTCGCCAGGCGCACACGCCGAACTTCGATCAGTTGTGGGCGACGTGCCCGCACGCCTTCCTTCGCACGTCCGGGCGGGACGTCGGCCTGCCACAGGGGCAAATGGGAAACTCCGAAGTCGGCCATCTGAATATCGGCGCCGGTCGCGTGGTCATGCAGGATTTGCCGCGCATCAGCGAAGCGATCGAAACCGGCGAGATTGAAAAGGCGCCGGCGTTGCGTGACTTCATCGCGCGCTTGCGCACGAGCCGCGGCACTTGCCACCTCATGGGACTCGTGTCGCCGGGTGGCGTGCATTCGCACCAGGATCACGCGGCGGCGCTCGCACACATTTTGGCGCGCGCCGGTATTCCCACCGTGGTGCATGCGTTCACCGACGGCCGCGACACGCCGCCGCGCTCGGCCGGCGACGACGTGCGCAGGCTGATCGCCGCGCTGCCGCCCAACGTTTCCATCGGCACCGTGAGCGGCCGCTACTATGCGATGGATCGTGATCGCCGCTGGGAGCGGGTGCAGAAGGCCTACAGCGCGATCGTCGATGGCAAGGCTCCGCGCTTTGCGGACGCACCGGCAGCAGTGGCCGATGCTTACGCGCACGACGTGAGCGACGAATTCATCGTGCCGGCCGTGATCGGCGACTACGGTGGAATGCGGGACGCTGACGGTGTTCTCTGTTTCAACTTCCGCGCCGACCGCGTGCGCGAAATTCTCGCCGCCATCCTGGATCCGAATTTTTCCGGTTTTCCGCGCGCGCGCCACGTGCAGGTCGCGGCCGCGGCCGGCATGACCGAGTATAGCGACGAGCTCAATGCATTCCTGCAGACGATCTTTCCGACGCAGAACCTCGCCAATGTGCTCGGGTGCGTCGTTGCGGCGGCCGGGCGCACGCAACTGCGCATGGCGGAGACGGAAAAATATCCGCACGTCACCTACTTTCTGAATGGCGGCGAGGAAACGCCATATCCGGGCGAGGACCGCATCATGGTGCCCTCGCCCAAGGTCGCGACCTACGATCTGCAGCCGGAAATGTCGGCGCCGGAGCTGACCGATCGCGCCGTGGAGGCGATCGACTCGGGAAAATACGACCTGATCGTACTCAACTACGCCAATCCCGACATGGTCGGCCACACCGGCAGCCTGCCGGCCGCGATCAAGGCCGTAGAAACCGTCGATGCCGGGCTCGGCCGCATCGCCGCGGCGATCCGGCGGGCAGGCGGCGTCTTGCTGGTCACCGCCGATCACGGCAATTGCGAGCTGATGCGCGATCCGGAGACCGGGGGGCCGCACACCGCGCATACGACCAACCCGGTGCCGGTCGTGGTCCTGGGAGCAAGCGGGGCGCTCGCCGACGGACGGCTTTCGGATCTCGCCCCCACGCTGCTGCAGTTGATGGAGCTGCCCCAGCCTGCGGAGATGACTGGAGCATCGCTCCTGCGCCGCGAAAAAATTCGCGCCGCCGAATAGCGCTAGCGCATGATCCCGAAAAGTGGGCACCGGTTTTCGGAAAAGATCATGCTCCAAACATAGGTTAGATCGCACCGAGATCGAGCACGTCCGCCATCGAATAGAGCCCGGGCTTCTGCCCGCGCGCCCACTGCGCAGCGCGCAGGGCGCCGCGCGCAAAAATCATGCGGTCCTCGGCACGGTGCACGAGCTCGATACGCTCGGCCGGACCGGCGAACATCACGACGTGCTCGCCCACCACGCTGCCGCCGCGCAGCGCCGCAAAGCCGATGTCGCCCTTCTGCCGCGCGCCGGTGTGGCCCTCGCGGCTCTTCACGGCGTGCTGGTCGAGATCGACGCTGCGGCCGGCGGCGGCCGCTTGACCGAGCAGGAGCGCGGTGCCGGACGGCGCATCGACCTTCCTGTTGTGATGCATTTCGAGAATCTCGATGTCGAATTCGTCGTCGAGGGTCCTGGCGACCCGGCGCGTGAGCGCCGCCAGGAGATTGACGCCGAGGCTCATGTTGCCGGACTTGACGATGACGGCGCGCTGCGCCGCCTGCTTGATCCCGGCTTCGTCGGCGGCCGACAAACCCGTGGTGCCGATGATGTGGGCGATGCCGGCTTCCGCCGCCAGCGCCGCGAATGCCACGGTGGCGGCCGGCGCCGTGAAGTCGAGGATGGCTTCGGCGGCGATCGCCAGCGGCTTGACCTCGCTGACCAGCGGCACGCGGTTGGCCGGCAGGCCGGCGAGCACGCCGGAGTCCTCGCCGATGAGCGGCGAGCCGGCCGCCTCGGCGGCGCCGGCGAGCGCCAGGCCCGGCGTTTCCGCAATGGCGCGCACCAGTGTGCGTCCCATGCGCCCGCCAGCGCCGGCCACGATCAACCGCATGTCGGCCATGACCAAAGAATCTCCGATCGGGCGCGGTATAGCGGGGCCGGAGCAGCGATGGAAGGCGGGACGCAAGGCCATTCAACGAGGCTGCTGCAGCTTATCCGCGAGAAACGCCAGCACGTGCCGGCGGTACTCCTCGGGCGCGTGCGCTTCGAGATCGACATGCCCAGCGTCGTCGAGCGCCCACAAGGTTTTCGGTTCGGGCGCGCGCGCGAACAGCGCCATGGTTTCGGCGATCGTTGTCCGGTTGTCCTGCTTGCCCGACGCCACCAGCAGGGAAGCGGTTGCCTTGCCGATTCGATCAATGGGCCGGAGATCGACCGGGTTCACACCCAAGACGGGCGGCAGCAGCACCTGGAACAGAAACGCAAGCGGGGGCGCCGTCACGGTGCCGAGATGCCGGCCGAGGACCGAACGGATGCGGTTGGCGATGGCCGTACCGATATCCGGATAAACCGATTCGAGCACGAGCGCTTCGACTGGCAGCGGATCGGGGCCGAGCAGCGCGGCTGCGGCCCCGAGCGATGAGCCGACGGCGCCGATCCGCTCGGCCGGCAGGCGCTGCCGCATGAACGCGACGGCGGCGGCCGCATCCAGCCCCTCGCGGTAGCCGAACGTAATGCGCGCTCCGGTGCTCTCGCCGTGCGCCTGGAAATCGAACAGCAGGACCGCGAAGCCCGCCGCCTCCAGCAGGCGCGCGCGCCGCACCATGGCCAAGCGATTGCCCCGTACCCCGTGCATCAGAACAACCGCGCCGCCGCCAGGACGGCCGGCGAGAAACCACCCGCGCAGCGTTGCGCCCGACGACGACGCGATCGCGACCGGCTCGGCGGCAAGGTCCGGCGGTGGATCACCGACCACGGCCCGTGCCGGCGCCGAAAGAAACAGGCCGGCAGCAACGACGGCGGCACAAAGGCCGACAATTGCGATGAGGGCGATAGAAATGATCAGCCGTACGGGCGATGTCACGACCTGTACCGACTTCACGGCGCCACGCGACTCACGCCGGCTGCGGCCCATCGTAGCCCTCGATGACGATGAGGTCGGCGACCGCGTGCCGCTGCCGCACCTTGATGTTCTGCTGGTATTCGGGCGAGCGGTAGCAGGCGAGCGCAGTCGCGTAGTCCGGAAACTCGATCACGATATTGCGCGAGCGGCTGGTGCCTTCCGGGCACTCGAACTTGCCACGGCGCACCAGGAAGCGGCCCCCGAATTTCTTGAAGATTGCGGCGTTGGCCGCCACGTAGGGCTTGTAGCCTTCCTCGTCATGCACATCGACGCGGGCAATCCAAAAACCTTTGGCCATGTCATCCTCGTGTTGAGTTTGTCATTCCCGGCCTTGTGCCGGGCGTCCCGTTTGGCTTGGCAACGCTGCCACATCGATCGGGATGGCCGGGACAAGCCCGGCCATGACGATCCGGTGAGTCATCGTTCAGTAGCAGTCCCCGCGGCGGCGATCTCGGCGACGATGGCCTCGGCAACGCCGCGCGGATTGTTCGCCTCGACGATCGGCCGCCCGACGACGAGAAAATCGGCGCCGGCCGCAATCGCCTGCGCCGGCGTGGCGATCCGCTTCTGGTCGCCGCGCGCGGCGTCAGCCGGGCGGATGCCGGGCGTGACCAGAATCATGTCAGGGCCGACCAGGGCGCGCAGCGCTGCGGCTTCCTCGGGTGAGCAGACGAGGCCGTCGACGCCGATCGTTTTGCCGCGTACCGCGCGGTCGGCGACCAGCTGCGCGACGCCGACGCCGTAGCCGGCCTCGCCCAGATCGGCATCGTCATAGGAGGTCAGCACCGTCACGGCGAGAATCTTGAGCGCCCCGCTCCTGGCTTCGACCGCCGCCCGCATGGTCTGCGGATAGGCGTGCACGGTGAGGAAGGTCACGCCCAGGCGCGCCGCACTCTCGACCCCGCGCGCCACCGTGTTGCCGATGTCGTGCAGCTTGAGATCGAGGAACACGCGCTTGCCGGCGGCCAAGAGGGCCGAGGCCAGCGGCAGGCCGCGCTCCAGCGCCAGCTGGTATCCGATCTTGTAGAAGCCGACGCTGTCGCCGAGCGCGTCGATGATGCGCTCGGCTTCGCCGAGCGTCGGCACGTCGAGGGCGACAATCAGCCGGTCGCGCGGTGACAATGTCTCGCTCATGCAAAGCCTCGCGCCATGTCGACCAGCCGGTGCACCGCGCCCTTCAACAGTCCCGCAGTCCGTTCGTCCTTGATCCGATCCGCCTCGTCAAACGCGCTCGCCGCCTCGCGCACCGCCACCTGCTCGGGGATCACCAGGGCGCCGCAGCCGAGCTCGAGCACCTGGCGCAGCGCGATCAGCGAGCGCATGCCCCCGTAGGTTCCGTTGGAGGCGGCGCCGAGCGCGAACACGCGGTTCTTGTAAGCCGCGAGCGGCGGCTCCTTGGCGTCGCGCACGCGCGAGACCCAGTCGAGCGTGTTCTTCAGGAGCGGCGCGATCGACGCATTGTATTCCGGGCTGGCGATGAACACGCCATGGTGCTGGCCGATGAGCCGCTTGAGCTTGTGGGCGTTCTCGGGCGCTCCCGACGCGGCCTCGAGGTTGCCGTCATAGAGCGGCATGGGAAAATCGAGGAGCGAGATCAGCGTCACATCGGCTTCGGCCATCACCAGCTCGCGCGCGGCGCAGGCCGCGAGGCGCGCATTGTAGGATCCGCTGCGGATCGAGCCGGCGAACACAAGGATTTTCGGAGCGGGCATCGGAGCCACCCAACCGGCGACAGACGTCCTCCCGCCTTGTCGTCCGCCGCCCGCCGTCAGCCTCTGTGACTGCCGGAAGCGTCAGCCTTGCGATAGACCCACACGCGGGCCGGCGGCATGTTCTTCCAGATCCGCTCCGAGGCTTCGGCGCGCACGCCGGTGAGCCGGTTGGGAATCGGCGGCACCACCGCGTAGGTGAACTGCACGAACGGCGCGCCCGGCCGCAACAGCTCGAGCGCATCGCGCAGCAGCCGCAGGCGCTGGCGCATAGGCTTGGTCACCAGCGGCAACCCCGACACGATGGCGGCAGCAGGCTGTTGCAGCATCCCGGCGAGCAGGCGCCGCATCCCGTAGGCATCGCCCTGCAGCACCGTGGCGGCGGGAAAGCGCTTGCGCAGCAGTTGGCAGAAGCCAGGATTGAACTCGACGAGGACGAGCCGCTCGACCGCGATGCCCTCGGCAATCAGCGCCTCGGTCACCGGGCCGGTGCCGGGACCGAGTTCGACCACCGGACCCGCGATGTCCGGATCGACATACCGCGCCATGGTGCGCGCCAGCACGCGGCCGGACGGCGTCACAGCGCCGGTCGACAGCGGCCGTTCCAGCCACGAGCGGATGAACCGCACTTCGTCGTCGAGACGAATGCCGTTCTTCTGCTCGAACCGGCGAATCCGTTTTTCGATCGTCCGTTCGAGGTGCTGCAGCGCTTCTAAGGGCATGGGCCAAAACGCGACGAAAGATTGCAGATTTGTGACTGCTACGGGTAAAGCCCCGAGGTCCGGGGGTCAAGGGTCAAGCGGAGCCCGGGCGGCTGCCCAGCCCGTCGAAAAAATCCTTGACGCGCGTGAAGAAGCCTGTGGATTCCGGCTGCGTGTCGCGTGACGACAATTTTTCGAATTCACCGAGCAGTTCCTTCTGACGCTTGGTCAGGTTCTGCGGCGTCTCGACGACGACCTGCACGTACATGTCGCCCATCTGTTTCGAGCGCAGCACCGGCATGCCCTTGCTGTGCAGGCGGAAGCGCCGGCCCGTCTGTGTGCCCTCCGGAACCTTCACCTTGGTCTTGCCGCCGTCGATGGTGGGGACGTCGAACGAGCCGCCAAGCGCCGCCGTCACCATCGAGATGGGAACGCGGCAATGCAGGTCGGCGCCGTCGCGCTGGAAGAACTGGTGCGAAGCAAGCGACAGGAAGATGTAGAGATCGCCCGCCGGTCCGCCGCGTACGCCGGCCTCGCCTTCGCCGGCCAGGCGGATGCGCGTGCCATCCTCGACCCCGGCGGGAATGTTCACCGACAGCGTGCGCTCGCGCGTCACCCGTCCCGAGCCCGAGCAGGACGGACACGGGTCCTCGATCACCTGACCGCGGCCGTGGCAGGCCGGGCAGGTGCGCTCGAGCGTGAAGAAGCCCTGGGCATGACGGACCCGGCCCTGGCCATTGCAGGTCGGACAAGCGCGCGGCCGCGTACCGGGCTTGGCCCCGGAGCCGGAGCAGGCCTCGCAGGTGACCGAAGTGGGAATGCGAATCTGCGCCGTCTTGCCGCCGAACGCCTCTTCGAGGCTGATTTCCATGTTGTAGCGCAGGTCGGCGCCGCGCTCGCGCCCCGACGGGCGGCCGCCGCGGCGTCCACCCATGCCGAACAGGTCGTCGAAAATGTCGGCGAAGGTCGAGGCAAAATCGGCGCCGAATCCGTGGCCGCCGCCCGCGCCGCCGTGCTCGAAGGCGGCATGACCGAAACGGTCGTAGGCGGCACGCTTGTCGCCGTCCTTCAGAACGTCATAGGCCTCGTTGAGCTCCTTGAAGCGGTGCTCGCAGTCCTTGTCGCCCGGGTTGCGGTCCGGGTGGTGCTGCATGGCGAGCTTGCGGAAGGCGGCCTTGAGCTCCGCCTCGCTGGCGGTGCGCGTCACCCCAAGAATCTCGTAGTAGTCGCGCTTCGACATGTCAGCGCGTCCCCTCCTGCACCGCCAGTCGTTTCCTCATCGAAGCCATCGCCGCAAGCTGAGAACCCGGCGCCAACGCCTGCGCCGGGTTCCGACCACTCGCTATGATCCGACGACCGCCATGGGCTGCCGGCTCAGGCCGACTTCTTGTTCTTCTTGTCGTCATCGACCTCGGTGAACTCCGCATCGACGACGTCTTCCTTCGGCCCGCCGGCGCCGCCGCCCGCGCTGCCGTCACCACCCTGACCGCCGCCCGCACTCTGCTCGGCCTGCCGGTACATGGCCTCGCCGAGCTTCATCGACGCCTGCATCAAGGTGTTGGTCTTGGCCTTGATGGCCTCGGCATCGTTGCCCTTCACGGCTTCCTTGAGATCGGCCATCGCGTTCTCGATCGCGCGGCGCTCGTCCTCGCCGATCTTGGAGCCATGCTCGGACAGCGCCTTCTCGGTCGTGTGGATCAGGGCCTCAGCGTGGTTCTTCGCCTCGACCTGCGCCTTGCGCTGCTTGTCCTCGTCGGCATGCGCTTCGGCATCCTTGACCATGCGCTCGATGTCGGCCTCGGAGAGGCCGCCCGACGCCTGGATGCGGATCTGCTGCTCCTTGTTGGTCGCCTTGTCCTTGGCCGAGACGTTGACGATGCCGTTGGCGTCGATGTCGAACGTGACCTCGACCTGCGGCACGCCGCGCGGCGCCGGCGGGATGCCGACGAGATCGAACTGGCCGAGCAGCTTGTTGTCGCTCGCCATCTCGCGCTCACCCTGGAACACCCGGATGGTCACCGCGGTCTGATTGTCTTCCGCCGTAGAGAACACCTGGCTCTTCTTGGTCGGGATCGTGGTGTTGCGATCGATGATGCGGGTGAACACGCCACCGAGCGTCTCGATGCCGAGCGAGAGCGGCGTCACGTCGAGCAGCAGCACGTCCTTGACGTCGCCCTGCAGCACGCCCGCCTGGATGGCGGCGCCCACCGCCACGACCTCGTCGGGATTGACGCCCTTGTGCGGCTCCTTGCCGAAGAACTGCTTCACCACTTCCTGGACCTTCGGCATGCGGGTCATGCCGCCGACCAGGACGACCTCGCCGATCTCGCCCGCCGACACGCCGGCGTCCTTGATGGCCTTGCGGCACGGCTCGATGGTCTGCTGGATGAGGTCATCCACCAGCGCCTCGAACTTGGCGCGCGTGAGCTTGAGCGTGAGATGCTTCGGGCCCGAGGCGTCCGCCGTGATGAACGGCAGGTTGATCTCGGTCTGCGTGGTCGACGAGAGCTCGATCTTCGCCTTCTCGGCGGCCTCCTTGAGGCGCTGCAGCGCGAGCTTGTCGCGGCGCAGGTCGATGCCCTGCTCCTTCTGGAACTCGTCGGCCAGATAGTTGACGAGCCGCATGTCGAAATCTTCGCCGCCCAGGAAGGTGTCGCCGTTGGTCGACTTCACCTCGAACACGCCGTCGCCGATCTCGAGAATGGAAATGTCGAAGGTGCCGCCGCCGAGGTCATAGACCGCGATGGTGCCGGACTTCTTCTTGTCCAGACCGTAGGCGAGGGCGGCCGCGGTCGGCTCGTTGATGATGCGCAGGACCTCGAGGCCGGCGATCTTGCCGGCGTCCTTGGTGGCCTGGCGCTGGGCGTCGTTGAAATAGGCCGGAACCGTGATGACGGCCTTCTCGACCTTCTGGCCGAGATGCGCCTCGGCGGTCTCCTTCATCTTCTGCAGGATGAAGGCGGAAATCTGCGAGGGAGAATAGGTCTTGCCGTCCACCTCGACCCAGGCGTCGCCGTTGCCGGCGCGCACGATCTTGTAGGGGACGAGCTTCTTGTCCTTGTCCACCATCGGGTCGTCGTAGCGGCGGCCGATCAGGCGCTTGACCGCGAAGATGGTGCGTTCGGGATTGGTGACGGCCTGGCGCTTCGCCGGCTGGCCGACCAGCCGTTCGCCATCGTCGGTGAACGCAACGATCGAGGGCGTGGTGCGCATGCCCTCGGCGTTCTCGATGACCCTCGGCGTCGAGCCTTCCATGACGGCAACGCAGGAATTGGTGGTGCCGAGGTCGATACCAATGACCTTCGCCATATTAGTTAATCCTCTCTTTTGCGGCAGATCGGTCGGGCCTTGGACAGCGCCCTTACGAGAGGCCGGCCGTACGAGCTACTCGACCCGCGGACCACCCCCTCAACCGACCCCCAGGATGCACATTCGCCGCTCCCTGCGGCGGCCAACGCTCATATAGGAGGGTCAGGATAGGCCGCAAGTCAGCGCCGCAGGAATTTGCCCAGGCGTTGCAGCCACTAGGCCCTGTGCGGCGGGGCGGGCGCGCGGAGCCGCTCAGCGCGTAACGCGGTAGACCACGATCGCCTTCCCTTGCGTCGCCCGCACGGGCTCGAGCCAGCCGGGCACGTCGCCCGCCCGCAACCTTGCGGCCAGGCTGGCAGGATCAGGCGCCTCGGTGCCCGGTCCGCGCAAAGCTGGCGCCGCGCTGGCACAGGTTATGACATAGGTCACCCGCATGCCGGTGAGGATCGCGTGCGCCTCATCAGGCGGCCCGGCGAACACGCGGTGCGCGGGCAGGATGCTGGCCGACAGCCGGTGGTACGGTGCCGCAAGTACCGCGTGCGGCGTCCAGGCCAGCACGAAGGGACCCCATCCGACCTGGTTGGTCG
>DATFWC010000521.1:0-3068 GCA_035259885.1 Xanthobacteraceae bacterium | reverse complement strand
CCATGTCCGAGCTGGCCGACCTCTATCCTGGTTTCGCGTCCCACTTCGTGTCGACGTCGGTAGGAAAGATTTTTGCCCGCCAGGGCGGCAGCGGCCCGCCGCTGCTGCTGCTGCACGGCTATCCGCAGACCAACGTGATGTATCACCGCGTCGCGCCGGCGCTGGCGCGCAACTTCACGCTGGTGATCGCGGATCTGGTCGGCTACGGCTGGTCGTCGGTGCCGACGGCGGATGCGGATCATGCCCCCTATACCAAGCGCGCCATGGCGGCCGTCATGATCGAGGTGATGGAGGCCCTGGGCTTCGTGCGCTTCCACCTCGCTGGCCACGACCGTGGCGGCCGCGTCGCCTACCGGCTGGCGCTCGATCACCCGGGGCGCGTGGACAGGCTGGCCGTCCTCGACATCCTGCCGACCTATGATTACTGGCAGCGCCTCAATCGTCAGTATGGGCTCACGATCTATCACTGGCTGTTCCTGGCGCAGCCGGAGCCGCTGCCGGAACGGCTGATCGCCGGAAGTCCGACCTTCTATCTCGATCACACCCTGGCGAGTTGGACCAAGGCGAAGGATCTTTCCGGCTTCGACCCGCGCGCGCTTGCCCATTACCGCGCGGCGTTCGCCGATCCGACGCGCATCCACGCCTGCTGCGAGGATTACCGTGCCGGCGCGTACGCCGACTTCGACCATGACGCCGCCGATCGCGCGGCCGGAAAGCGCATCACGGCGCCGCTCCTGGCGCTGTGGGGCGGCGGTGGCGTTGCGGCGGCTGCTGCCAGCACGCCGCTCGACACGTGGCGGCAATGGGCCAACGACGTGCGCGGTGCGCCGATCGACGCCGGCCATTTCCTCGCCGAGGAAAATCCCGCTGCGACCGTGGCGGCGCTCGCCGATTTCTTCTCCACTTGAGTCAGACTAATCTCGGACTCGTCAGGCGCGGGCTTGACCCGCGCATCCCGCTTGACGAGGCACGGCCGTGCCAAGCTAAGCGAGATGGCCGGGACCAAGCCTTGCCCCGGACGCGATCCGGGGCCGGCCATGACAATTGCAGAGCAACAGGTGCAATCGGCATTGGCCATGACGCAGCTCGACCGCCAGGCGGCATTTTCCGGCACCAAGGACGTGGCCGACGCGCTCAAGTTCGATGCGCGCGTGCTCGAAAACTATCTGACCGGCCAGGTGCCGGGCTTTGCCGGCCCCTTGAGCGTGCGCCAGTTCAAGGGCGGGCAGTCCAATCCGACATATCTCCTGGAGACGCCGGCGCGCGCCTACGTGCTCCGCCGCAAGCCGCCGGGAAAACTGCTGCCGTCCGCGCACGCGGTCGATCGCGAATACCGCGTCATCCGCGCGCTGCACGGCCAGCGCTTCCCGGTCGCGGCGCCGATCCTGTTCTGCCAGGACGAGACCATCATCGGCACGGCGTTCTACGTCATGGGCTACGTGACCGGTCGCGTGTTCTGGGATCCGCACATGCCGGACGCGACGCCGGCCGAGCGCGCGGCCGTCTACGACGCCATGAATGCCGCCCTGGCGCGGCTGCACGCTTTCGAGCCGGCGGAGATCGGGCTTGCCGATTTCGGCCGCGGCGAGAACTATGTCGCCCGCCAGGTCGAGCGCTGGTCGAAGCAGTATCGCGCCTCGGAGACCGAGCGCATCGACGCGATGGAGCGGCTGATCGCCTGGCTGCCCGGCCATCTGCCGCCGGCAGGTCCCGTGCGCCTCGTGCACGGCGACTACCGCCTCGACAACATGATCGTGGCGCTGGACGCACCAAAAATTCTCGCGGTGCTCGACTGGGAGCTCTCCACCCTGGGCGATCCGCTCGCCGACTTCTCCTATCACCTGATGCAATGGGTGATGCCGCCGTCCGACGCCGGCGTCGGCTCGCTGCTTGAGCACGACCTCGAGGCGCTCGGCATTCCGGCGCTCGAAGCTTACGTCGACCGCTACGTCGAGCGCACCGGCCTCGATCCGCGGCCGCACCTTCCCGTCTACCTCGCCTACAATTTCTTCCGCTTGGCCGCGATCCTCCAGGGCATCGTCGGGCGGGTGCGCGATGGCACCGCGACCAGCGAGCATGCGGCCGCCAAGGCGCAGGTCGTGCGTCCGCTGGCGGACAAGGCTTTCGAGTTCGCGCGCCAGGCGGGCGCAGAATGACAAAAACCTTCGCGGTGGCGCTCGGAGTCGGCGGCGCCCGCGCGCTGGCGCAGGTGGCTGTGCTCGAGGCGCTCGACGAGATGGCGGTACGGCCGGCGGCGATCGCCGGCTCGTCGTTCGGCTCCCTGATCGGCGCCGCCTACGCGGCTGGCATGAGCGGCAAGGCGATCCGCCGCCACGTCATCAAGCTGGCGCACGACCGCGGCGGCATTTTTGCCCGCCTGGCGGCGGCACGGGCGGCGCCGCTGGCGCAATGGCTCGCGGCCCCGCTGGGCAATCCGGTCCTCATCGATGCGGGCAGATTCTGCGGCGCCTTCCTGCCCGCCGACGTGCCGGAGGATTTTGCTGCGCTGAAGATTCCGCTCCACGTCATCGCCACCGACCTCAACGGCCGCCACGAGGTCGTGTTCACGGCGGGCGCGCTCAAGCCCGCCGTCGCCGCCTCCATGGCAATCCCCGGCCTGATCCAGCCGGTCGAGATCGAGGGCCGCATCCTGGTCGACGGCGCCGCCGTCAATCCGCTTCCGTTCGACTGCCTGCGCGGCCGCGCCGACGTGGTGCTGGCGGTCGACTGCTCCGGCGGGCCCAACGAGACCGCTGGCATGCCCAACCCGTGGGAGGCGCTGTTCACCACCCTGACCATCATGGGCCAGGCGATCGTCGCCGAGAAGCTGAAGCATGGCGGCCCCGATCTCGTCATCCGGCCCAATGTCGGCATCTTCCGCCTGCTCGACTTTTTCCAGGCGAGCGCCATCCTGCGCGCCGCCGAGCCGGTCAAGGCGGAGGTGAAACGGATGCTGGGCGAGTTGATTGGCCTGCCTTCGTAGCCCGGATTTCGCTTCGCTTCATCCGGGCTACGGGCCGAGTCATCTCCTGGCGCGGAAAAAATCCTTGAGCAGCCCCGCCGCATCG
>DATFWC010000520.1:0-4075 GCA_035259885.1 Xanthobacteraceae bacterium | reverse complement strand
GCCTGGATGGCGGCGCCGATGTCGCCGGTGGTGCCGCCCGGCCGCACCGCCGCGATGCCGCGCATCATCGCCTCGTAGGTGACCTCGATCAGCCGCTCGGCCTTGCGCGGGATTTCGCCGACCGGGAACATGCGGCTCGAGTCGCCGTGCCAGCCGTCGAGGATCAGCGTGACGTCGATGTTGACGATGTCGCCCTCGCGCAGCGGCTTGTCGCTGGGGATGCCGTGGCAGACCACGTGGTTGATGGAGGTGCAGGTCGACTTGCGGTAGCCGCGGTACATCAGTGTAGCCGGCGTGGCGCCGTGGTCGCGCGCGAACTCGAACACCAGGCGGTCGAGCTTCTCGGTCGGCACGCCCGGGGCCACCTCGGCCGTGAGCACATCGAGGCACTCGGCCACGAGCCGTCCGGCCCGCCGCATGCCCTCGAAGGCGGCAGGGCCATAGAGCTTGATCTGGCCGGTCTTGCGCAGCGGCGCCAGCACCGCATCGACATAAGTCATGAAAATTCGCGGCCCTGGCCCCGCGTCCGCGGCCCTGTGCCGCCGATTCTCTCACCCAATGTAAGCGCGCCGACGCGGCGCGCAAGCGCACGGCGCCGCCCGTGCGGCCACCGCCCCGGCGCCGCCTTATTCCACGATCGGCACGGGGGCCGCAACGTCAAGGCCCTCGCTCGCCACTGCGCAGCGATAGGCAATCGCCTCGACGCCGCCGGCGCGGGCGCGGTCGAAGGCTTTGCCGTAGGCCGGGTCGATGTCGCGGGCGAGCGCAAACCGCGTCGCCGAGCAGATCTGGATGAGGTAGAGCATGACGGCGCGGCCGCCGGCCGCAACGACCTCGGCCAGCTCGTCGAGGTGGCGGGCGCCGCGCACTGTGACCGAATCGGGAAACTCGGCAAGCCCGGGCTCCCGCATCAGGTGCACGTTCTTGACCTCGACGTAGCAGGGCGGCCGGTCCGGGGCCTCGAGCAGGAAATCGACGCGCGAACCGCGGCCGTACTTCACCTCTCGCCGCATCGAGGCATAGCCGGCAAGCTCAGGAATCGCGCCCTGGGCGATCGCCGCCGCCACCAGCGGATTGGGATGCGCCGTGTTGACGCCGACCAGCTCCGTTCCGGTGCCGAAATCGACCTCCACCAGCTCCCAGCTGTAGGCGAGCTTGCGCCGGGGATCGGCCGAGCGCGACAGCCACACGCGCGCGCCGGGCGCCGCCAGGCCGGTCATGGCGCCCGGATTGGCCACGTGCACGGTGAGCGCCTCGCCGCTGTCGAGCACGACGTCGGCGAGGAAGCGCTTGTAGCGCTTCACCAGGGTTGCCGGAATGAGCGGGGCGGGGAAACGCATGGGCGCCGGTTGCACGCCGAAATCACGTCCATGTCAACGTTCTCGACGTTGCCGCGGCGGCCGAAAAGGTGCACGCTATCCGTGGTGGGCGGATCATCTTGGAGATCATCCGAAAAACGGGAGATCCGGCTAATGATCGTCGAAAGCATTCTGCGGCAGAAGGGAACCGACGTCATCACGATCCGGCCCGAGGCCAGCATCAAGAGCGCGGCCGACTGGCTGCACGCCAAGAACATCGGAGCGCTGGTCGTGACCAATGGCGGCGCCATCCTCGGCCTCGTGTCCGAACGGGAGATCGTCCACGCCCTGTCGCGGTACGGCGAGACCGTAGCGTCCATGCACGTGAAGGACATCATGCGCTATGGGGTGGTCACCGTGACTCCCGAGGACAGCCTCCATCACGTCACGGCGTTGATGACGCGCCATCGCGTACGGCATATGCCGGTGCTGCGCGACGGCAAGCTCGCCGGCATCATCAGCATCGGCGACGTGGTCAAGCAGCGGCTGGACGACCTGGAGCTCGAGGCCAACATCCTGCGCGACGCCTATATCGCGGCGCACTGACCCGTCATCCCCCGCCGAGGCTGGATATCGCTTTTGCGGCGCGACTCACGCCGCGATCTTTCCCCCCAGCTCGTCCTCGATGTGGGCACGGATGATGTCGTCGAACGTGGCCTCGACGCGAAAGCCTAGCGCCAGCGCCCGGCGCGCGTCGAAGCGGCTCGGCCAGCCGTCGACAATGCGCATGATGAGCTCGTCGGGCGCACGGCGGATGCGCGCCGCCACCTTGTCGCCGGCGATGCGGCGCAGCGCCGCGATCTGCTCGCCGACCGTGCAGCACACGCCCGGCATGGTGAGGTTGACGCGCGGTCCGACCTGCTCGCGCGCCAGGCCCGCTGCATGGATGAGGAAGCCGACAGCCGAGCGCGGGCTGGCGTGCCAGTGCAGCACGGTCTCGGCGACCGGCAGCACGGCCTCCTGGCCCGCCAGCGGCTCGCGGATGATGCCGGAGAAGAAGCCCGAGGCCGCCTTGTTGGGTTTTCCCGGGCGCACCACGATGCTCGGCAGGCGAATCCCGACGCCGTCGACGAAGCCGCGCCGCGTATAGTCGGCCAGCATCAGCTCGCACATGGCCTTCTGCGTGCCGTACGAGGTGAGCGGCGTGAGGTGGAAATCGTCCGCGATCGCCGCCGGAAACGGCGCGCCGAACACCGCGATCGACGATGTGAACACCACTCTCGGCCGGTGCCCGGCGGCGCGCAGCGCCTCCCACAAGGCGCGGGTGCCGTCGAGGTTGACGCGGTAGCCCTTGTCGACGTCGAGCTCGGCCTCGCCCGACACGATGCCGGCGAGATGGAACACAACGTCGGGCCGGCCGGCGACCAGCTTTGCCGCCTCGCCCGGCGCCGCGATATCGGCGGCAGACACATCGACGCTGCCGGCAAAGGCCGGCGGCGCCGGCGCCACGATGTCGGTCAGCGTGAGCCGGTCGATGGCGCGGCCGTTGAGCGCACCGTCGCGCGCCAGCCGCTCGGTCAGCTTGCGGCCGATCATGCCGGCCGCGCCGGTGATGAGGATGTGCATTCCGTCTCCCCTTGCCCGCGCTCACATCGCCATGCCGCCGTCCACCAGGTGCGGCTGGCCGGTGATGTAGCTCGATTCATCGGACGCCAGGAAGACGGCGAGTGCCGCCACTTCCTCCGGCTTGCCCAGCCGCCCCATGGGCTGGCGCTCGATGAACGCCTGCTCCACCGCCTCGAGGGATTTTCCGGTGGATTTCGACAGGTCGCGGATGCGCTCTTCGAGCGACGGCGATTCGATCGTGCCCGGGCAGATGGCGTTGCAGCGGATGCCCTGGCGGATGAAGTCGGCGGCAACCGCCTTGGTGAGCCCGATCACCGCCGCCTTGGTGGCGCCGTAGACGTAGCGCTGGGGAACGCCGCGGATCGAGGACACCGCCGACGACATGTTGATGATCGAGCCGCGCTTCTGCTTCAGCATGGCGGGCAGGAAGGCCTTGATGGTGCGGTGCATGGATTTGACGTTGAGATCGAACGACAGGTCCCACTCGGCGTCGCCGCACTCGAAGATCGTGCCCTGGTGCACGTAGCCGGCGATATTGGCGAGCACGTCGAGGGCGCCGAATTTCTTGTTCACAATCTCGGCCATTGCGGTCACGGCCTCGGTCGAGCGCACGTCGAGCTTGTCGCGCATCGCCGCCTTGAGGCCCTCGACCTTCCCCGCGTCGATGTCGGTTGCGATCACCTCGGCGCCCTCGGCGGCGAAGGCTTCCGCAATGGCGCGGCCGATCCCCTGCCCCGCCGCCGTCACCAGCGCCACCTTGCCTTTCAGTCGTCCGGCCATGGTCCTGTCCTTCCCGCAACGCACTTGAGCCGCTATTCGCCCGCCGCAGCCTGCATGATAACGCCGAGTGGCTCTCTTTGGCGCCCCGCGGCGTCGAAATTCTCCGGCGCGAGCCAGCGCTCGAAGGCGTGCTTGCGCGCCGGCCAGTCGGCATCGAGCATGGCGTACCACGCGGTGTCGCGGCTGCGTTCCTTCACGATCATGTGCTGGCGAAAAATGCCTTCGAAGGTGAAACCGAGGCGCAGCGCCGCCCGCCGCGAGGCGGCGTTGAGCGCATCGCATTTCCATTCGTAGCGACGGTAGCGCAGCGTTTCGAACGCATAGCGCGCCAGCAGGTATTGCGCTTCCGTCGCCAGCGGCGTGCGCTGGAG
>DATFWC010000519.1:0-11393 GCA_035259885.1 Xanthobacteraceae bacterium | reverse complement strand
GCGCTCAGAGACTTCGTGGCGCGAAAAATCATCGAGTGCGCGCAAACCGGCGAGCGCGACCCGGTCATGCTGCGCGATTGCGCTCTGAAGGCGATCTCGGGTTAGGTCCTGACGACCGGAACCCGGCCGACGGCGTCGCCGTGCTCGTCGATCACTTCGAGCTGGCAGCCGTGGTAGGTCTCGTCGCGCGCCAGCTCGGCCGCCACATGCGTGGCATGGGCCTGCGCCTGGCCGGCGTCCCGACATTCCTTGGGCCAACTCAGATTGCTGTTCTTGTGGTTTACGACGCGAAAAACATAGACCGGCATCGGACCTCCCTGTCGGGCGGCCATTGACCAGACCAAACATGAATGGGAACTGAAGCGGTTCTTCAGTTTTCACGCTGCACCGCTCCCCGCTCCGCCCCATCCGTCGAAGGCACATGGATCTCCTCACCATCGGTCTCATGCTGCTCGCCGCGCTGCTGCACGCCGGCTGGCACAGTCTGGTCAAGGCCGGGGCCGATCAGACCGTGACGCTCGCCGGCATGGGCCTGGTCGCCTCGGTGGCAGCGCTGGCCGCGCTGCCGTTCGTGCCGCTGCCGCCGACTATGCTGTGGCCGGTGCTCGCCGCCTCGGTGGCGCTGCATGTGGGCTACAAGCTGTGCCTGGCGCGCGCCTATGCCAACGGCGACCTGGGCGAGGCGTTTCCGCTGGCGCGCGGCATGGTCCCGCTTTTCGCCACCACGCTCGCCGTGGCGACGCTCGGGCAGGTGCCGAGCCTCGGCCAATCGCTCGGCATCGGCCTGGTGTCGACCGGCCTCCTCATGGTCATGCTGGAGCGCCAGCGCCAGCGCCAACCCAACTGGCTTCTCTGGTCCGCGGCCGCCGGCGCTGGGCTGGCGGTCGCCGGCTATTCAGTGCTCGACGCCTATGGGATTCGCCTGTTCGGAACGTGGCTGGGATTCACCGCGTGGCTGATCGTCATCGACAACATGGTGTTCCTGACGCTGACGCGGCTGCAGCGCGGGCCCATGCTGTGGCGGCAGCTCGCGGCGACACGATGGAGGGTACTGGCCTCGGGCTCCCTAGGGCTGGCATCGTTCTGCGTGTTCCTGTGGGCACTGAGCCGTGGCCCGGTGGGGGTAGTGTCGGCGCTGCGGGAAACCAGCATGCTGTTCGCCATCGTGCTGGGCGTGCTGCTGCACCGCGAGACTCTCTCGGTGGCGCGCGTCGCCGGTGCGCTGCTGATGGTGTCGGGCGTCGCCGCGATCGCCTGGACGGCCGGCGGCTAGCGGAACAGGCAGTTCTCTCCAGGTGTTTATGGAAGCAGGAAGGACGGGAGACATCCATGCGAACGATGCTGACGGCCCTCGCGCTGCTGGCGGCCGGACTGACCATCAGTCCCGGCGTCGCCACGGCCGAGATCACCTACCCGTGGTGCGCCCAATACGGCGAGAGCGGCAACGGCGGGCGGAACTGCGGCTTTGCCACGCTGGCACAATGCCGGGCCGCGATCAGCGGCAATGGCGGTTACTGCGACGAGAATCCGATGTACCGCCCGGCGATGGTTGAACCGCCTGTGTCGCGACGGTCGCGGCGATAAGCGGAGGCTGATCATGCGAACCCTGTTTGCTGCTGCCGTGGCGGCGCTGCCGTTATTCCTGGTCGCGACCGACCTCGCCCAGGCGCAGAACTATCCGTGGTGCGCGCAGTACACGACGCGCGGCGGGGCGCGAAACTGCGGCTTCGTGAGCTGGCAACAGTGCATGGCCACGGTCAGCGGCGTCGGCGGCTTCTGCGTGCGCAACTACATGTATCGCGGCGGCGAGAGCCGGGTCCGCCGCAGGGCGCGGCG
Source organism: Xanthobacteraceae bacterium (assembly GCA_035259885.1). GTDB lineage: Bacteria > Pseudomonadota > Alphaproteobacteria > Rhizobiales > Xanthobacteraceae > DATFWC01. The sequence goes on along the minus strand of DATFWC010000519.1, from coordinate 9,557 downwards.
CTATTACTACTAGACCTGCGTGGGTGATCGCCGCGGCCGCGATCACGCGCCCCTGACGCGACGATAGCGACGCGGCACAGCCGCGCCGGGCTGTCTGTTCCGGCGGGAACAGCGCGGTCGCCGACCTCCCGGCATGCTCGGGCATGACTCGCGCTGCCGGGGGCCGCCCATGATCAGGATCGCGTCCATACTGCTCGTCCTGGCCGCGCTGGCGGCCGCCGGCCTGCAGGCGGCAAGAAGCCTCCGGCCGACGAATGCCATGCGCGTCGTTGGGACGGCCGTGACCGACAGCCGTGCGGCCGCACGGCCGGTCGCCGCCGGACTCATGCCATTGGGTCCCGCTGGCGGCCGCGGGACCGGCCATGGCCGGACGCCGCCAGGCGGCGGGACGCACCCCATCATGCTCTGGCCGGAATGATGCCGACGCAACATCGACTCATCGCGGAGCAATAGAGCAGCGACGCCTAATCCACCTCCACCACCAGCCCTTCCTGCAGGGTGACGCGGCGGTCCATCTGCTGCGCCAGGTCCATGTTGTGGGTGGCGACGAGGGCGGCGAGGCCGGAGGCGCGCACAAGCTGGGTGAGCGCGTTGAACACGTGCGCGGCGGTGCGCGGGTCGAGGTTGCCGGTGGGCTCGTCGGCGAGCAGCACGCGCGGCGCATTGGCGACCGCGCGGGCGATGGCGACCCGCTGCTGCTCGCCGCCCGACAGCTCGGCCGGCCGGTGCGTCGCCCGGTCCTTGAGGCCGAGATAGGAGAGAAGCTCGAGGGCGCGCACCCGCGCCTCGCCCTTGGCCAGGCCGCGGATCATCTGCGGCAGCATCACGTTCTCCACCGCCGAGAACTCGGGCAGCAGGTGGTGGAACTGGTAGACGAAGCCCATGTCGCTGCGGCGGATGCTGGTGCGCTCGGCATCGGGCAGGTTCGACGTGGGCAGGCCGCCGACATAGACCTCGCCGCCGTCGGGATGCTCGAGCAGGCCCGCAATGTGCAGCAAGGTGGACTTTCCCGCGCCCGATGGCGCGATCAGCGCCACGGACTGCCCGGACCACAGCGCCAGCTCGGCGCCGCGCAGGATCTCCAGCGTGGCATCGCCCTGGTGGTAGCTGCGCTCGATCGCATGCAGGAAGAGCGCGGGCCTTTCGTGGTCCTGCACCGGGACCTCGATCATTTCGGCGGCATCACTCATAGCGGAGCGCTTCGACGGGATCGAGCCGCGCCGCCCGCCACGACGGATAGAGGGTGGCGAGCAACGACAGGGTCAGCGCCATGACCACGACGGCGGCGGTCTCGCCGGGATCCATCTCGGCCGGCAGGCGCGACAGGAAATAGAGCTCGGGCGAGAACAACTCGGTGTTGGTCAGCCACGACACGAACTGGCGGATCGATTCCACATTGAGGCACACCAGCAGGCCGACGACAAAGCCCATCAGCGTGCCGATCACGCCGATCGAGGCGCCGGTGATGAGGAAAATGCGCATCACGGCGCCCTGGGTGGCGCCGATGGTGCGCAGGATGGCGATGTCGTGGCCCTTGTCCTTCACCAGCATGATCAGGCCGGAGATGATGTTGAGCGCCGCCACCAGCACGATCAGCGTGAGAATCAGGAACATCACGTTGCGCTCGACCTGCAGCGCACCGAAGAAGGTGGCGTTGCGTTGGCGCCAGTCGACCATGAAGATCGGTCGCTTGGCGGCGTCCATAACCAGGCGGCGATAATTGTCGATGCGGTCGGGATTCTGGGTGTAGATCTCGATCGCGGTGACGTCGCCGGTGCGGTTGAAATAGAGCTGCGCCTCGGCGAGCGGCATGAACACGAAGGCGGCATCGTATTCCGACATGCCGATCTCGAACACCGCCGCCACCTTGTACACCTTGATGCGCGGCGTGGTGCCCATGGGGGTCACGGCGCCGCGCGGCGCCACCAGTGTGATGTTGTCGCCGGCGCGGATCGAGAGCTGGTCGGCGAGACGGCGGCCGATGGCCACCCCCTGCCCTTCGTCAAAACCCTCGAGCGAGCCCTGCTTGATGTTGTTGGCGATGGAGGGGAGCTTCATCAGGTCGCGCGCGCGCACGCCGCGCACCAGCACGCCGGCGGCGCTGAAGGGCGACGAGGCAAGCGCCTGGCCTTCGACCAGGGGGGCGGCGAGCGTGACGCCGGGCACCTGCGCGATGCGGTCGGCCACCGCCTCCCAGTCGGTGAGCGGGGTTTCCAGCGGCTGCACCAGCAGATGGCCGTTGAGCCCGAGGATCTTGTTCAACAGCTCCTTGCGGAACCCGTTCATCACGGCCATCACGATGATCAGGGTGGCAACGCCGAGCATGATGCCGAGGAACGAGAACCCGGCGATGACGGAAATGAATCCTTCCTTGCGGCGCGCCCGCAGGTAGCGGAGCGACAGCATCCACTCGAACGGGGCAAAGGGTCGCGTCCGGCTCGCCTCGGTCATCAGGTCCCGTCCCCGGTCTGTTAGTTTCATCCGATTCTGGCGAATGAAAGCCAATGTTTGCGGCGAATTCCGTGCGGCATGAACAGATTTATGGCGCGGCGCCGTGCGGCACGATGCGCGCGACGGCGTCGGTGGGGCTCATCAGGTCGCGCGTGCCGCCGGCGCGCCGCTTGACCTCGACCTTGCCTTCGGCCAGCCCCTTGGGGCCGACCAGGACCTGCCACGGGATGCCGATCAGGTCGGCGGTGGCGAATTTCGAGCCGGGCCGCTCGTCGAGGTCGTGGTAGAGCACGTCGACGCCGCGAGCCGTCAGGTCGCGATAGAGCTGTTCGCAGGCCGCGTCGGTGTCGGCCGCCCCCTGCTTGAGGTTGAGGATGACAGCGCCGAAAGGCGCCACCGCATCCGGCCAGATGATGCCGGCCTCGTCGTGGGACGCCTCGATAATGGCCGCCACCAGGCGCGACACGCCGACCCCGTAGGAGCCGCCGTGGATCGGCCGCTCGCTGCCGTCGGGGCCCGACACCACGGTCTTCATGGGGACCGAATATTTGGTGCCGAAATAGAAGATCTGCCCGACCTCGATGCCGCGCGTATTGAGCCGGCGATCGGCCGGGACCTCGCGCTCGAAGCGCGCCGCATCGTGCACGTCCGCGGTCGCCGCATAGAGGCTGGTCCACTGCCGGATGATAGGCGCGAGGTCGCCGTCGTAGTCGACGTCGGCGCCGGGGATCGGCAGGTCCAGAATGTCCTTGTCGCAGTAGACGGCGGACTCGCCGGTCTGCGCCAGGATGATGAACTCGTGCGACAGGTCGCCGCCGATCGGGCCGGTCTCGGCCCGCATCGGAATGGCTTTCAGCCCCATACGGGCGAAGGTGCGCAGATAGGCGACGAACATGCGGTTGTAGGAGAGCCGGGCCGCCGGCTCGTCGAGGTCGAACGAATAGGCATCCTTCATCAGGAACTCGCGGCCGCGCATGAGGCCGAAGCGGGGGCGCTGCTCGTCACGGAACTTCCACTGGATGTGGTAGAGGATTTTCGGCAGCTCGCGGTACGAGCGGACATAGGCGCGGAAGATCTCGGTGATCATCTCCTCGTTGGTCGGGCCGTACAGGAGCTCGCGCTCGTGGCGGTCGTTGATGCGCAGCATTTCCGGACCGTACGCGTCGTAGCGGCCGCTCTCGCGCCACAGGTCGGCGAGCTGCAGGGTGGGCATCAGGAGCTCGACGGCGCCGGCGCGGTCCTGCTCCTCGCGGACAATCTGCTCGATCCGCTTGAGCACCCGGAAGCCCAGGGGGAGGAAGGCATACATGCCGGCCGCCTCCTGGCGCAGCATGCCGGCGCGCAGCATCAGCCGATGCGAGACAATCTCCGCCTCCTTCGGGTTCTCGCGCAGGATCGGCAGGAAGTAGCGCGATAGACGCATGGTTTTTGCCCACGGTTCGACCGGCAGGAGTGAAAGCGGATCGCCCGGCGGAACACAAGGGCCCGCGGGGCAGACGGCAACGTCTCGCATGGCGGTCCCCGGCCGAGCGCCCCCCGCCCTGATCCGGATTCCGAGATCGGGCCCGGCCCTGACGGGCTTTGCGTCCGCGCCTGCTGCCGGCCCCGCCGGGCGGCACGCGCACCGCAGGGTGTCCGCCAGCCGGGGATAGGACCTTTGCTTTACCAGCGAAAATCTCGAGTCCAGGTCACGCAACCGTCGTAGAATCGCGGCATGGTTGCACTATCTCCGCCGCGTCCCGCGTCGCCGCTCAACTTTCTCGTGTCACGTATGCGTTGAGTGATGACAAGCGGTTCGGGATAGTTTAGGGTTATCGCAACGTAGGGCGGAGACAGACTGGAATAAGCCAGTCGGCTTCGCCGCGCGGTCCAAGTCGTGGGAGGGAGAGCCCTAGGCGCCTCGATGCGCCGGCCGGCAAGCACGAAGCAAGACGCCGGAGCCAAGGGTTTGTGGCATGTGGAGCAGGGCACGGCCCTGCTCTTTTTTTGTGCCCGACCTCCGGCGCCGCCGAGCTGTGCCCAAGAAAAAGCCCCGCCGAAACGGGGCCAAGTCTAATGGGAGGAAATACCCCAATAGGGGCATGGTCTTGCTATCTGAGTCGGAGGTGTTGCGCAAAGCCGTAATCGCAATTCCCAAGGGATTGTGGCGGCCTGTGGTAACAGCGCCACATCAATCAACGGCGGCCGACCCGGAACCAAACGCACGGGCGCGCGTTGATGCTCTGACGCTGGACGGACTGCATCCCCCAGTTTCCCCTTCCGTCCAGCAGATTTTGCCCCGGCCTCCCCCTGTGGCCGGGGCCTTTTCTTTGGCAGTCCTCCTTGTAGCCCGAGGCCGGCCCCGGATTTCGCTTGGCTTCATCCGGGCTACTGGTGTTTTCCAGAAACCTACGGCAACAACCCGAACAGGGTCGTAAGGTCATCGAGGGTGACCAGGCGGTAGGCGTAGACCACGGCCGCGAGGGCGAAGATCAGGCTGGACACGATGGTGGTCCAGATCAGCTTGCCCCTGAGGTGCGGGAGGGCCGGGGCGCCAGGGTCGCTGCCCGGCACCACCTCGCCGCTCTCGGCCTGGCTGCGTACTCCCCAGGGCAGGACGGCGAACAACGTCACCCACCAGATGATGAAATAGATGGCGGCAGCGGTGGTCCAGGACATGGGGTGGTGGCTACGCCTCCTCCAGTTCGACCAGCGTGCCGCAAAAATCCTTGGGGTGGAGGAACAGGACGGGCTTGCCATGGGCGCCCATCTTGGGTTCGCCGTCGCCCAGCACCCGGGCGCCGTCACGCTTGAGGCGGTCGCGCGCCGCAACGATGTCGTCGACCTCGTAGCAGACGTGGTGGATGCCGCCGTCCGGATTGCGTTCCAAAAATTTGGCGATGGGCGAGATCTCGCCGAGCGGCGCCAGCAGCTCGATCTTGGTGTTGGGCAGGGTCACGAACACCGTGGTGACGCCATGCTCCGGCTGATCGACAGCGGCCGATACGTCTCCACCCAGGCTGTCGCGATAGATCGCCGTCGCCTTGGCCAGGTCGCGGACCGCAATGGCCACATGGTTGAGCCGGCCGATCATGGGACATTATTCTCCTTTGTCATGGCCGGGCTCGTCCCGGCCAATCCCGTTTAGTCCCGTTCCTCGCGTGCCGCGTCAAGCGAGGTGGCCGGCACAAGGCCGGCCATGACGACCTTTGTTACACCGGCAACACGTGTACGTGGCACATGGGTTTCTTACCCCAATGCTGGGCAATGGCCGAGCGCACGGCGCCGCGTACGGCTTCGGCCAGAACCTCGGGATCGCGGCGGCGTGCCCGCGGCAGGGACTCGAAGGTTTCCATCACGGCGTCGTAGGCGACGTCGTCCAGCGTCTCGCCATCGGCACCATGCACCGGAATGCCGACGAGCTCGACCTCGGGATCGGCGGCCAGCTCGCCTTTCTCCGTCACGGCGAGCGCCACCGACGCCATCCCGGCAAAGCTCAGGCGGCGGCGGTCCGGCACCGTGCGCACGTCGGCCTCGATGAGCAGCTTTCCGTCCTTGTAGAGGCGCGCGGCCGGCACCTCGTCGACGATGGCGGCCGGCCCGGGCGCCAGGCGGATCATGTCCCCGTTCTCCGACACGATCACTTCGGGGATGCCGAGGTGGCGGGCAAAGGCGGCGTGCTCGGCGAGGTGCAGGGCCTCGCCATGCACCGGGACCACGATGCGCGGCCTGACCCAGCCGTACATTTCCTCGATCTCCGCGCGGCGGGGATGGCCGGAGACATGGACCAGGTGGGTGCGGTCGGTCACCACCTCGATGCCCTGTCGGATCAGGCCGTTGATCACCCGCCCAACCTCCTTCTCGTTGCCCGGGATGGTGCGCGAGGAAAAGATCACCCGGTCGCCGCGGTCGAGGGTGACGGACGGGTGCTGCGCCTCGGCGATGCGGGCGAGCGCCGCCCTGCCCTCGCCCTGGCTGCCGGTGCACAGGGCCAGGATGCGGTTGCGCGGCAGCGACTGGTAGGCGTCAAGTCCGCGGAACTCCTGGATGCTGTCGAGATAGCCGGTCTCGCGCGCCACCTGGACGATGCGCTCCATGGCGCGGCCGACCACCACCACCTCGCGGCCGGCGGCTCTCGCGGCCACCGCCGCCGAGCGGATGCGGGCGACGTTGGAGGCGAAGGTCGTGATGGCGACGCGCGCCGGCGCGCTCGCCACCAGTTCGGCGAGCGCTTTCGCCACGTCCAGCTCCGACGGGGAACGGCCGTCGCGCACCGCATTCGTGGAGTCGCCGACCAGGGCCAGGACGCCTTCCTGCCCGAGCGCCCGCAGCCGGGCCTCGTCGGTAGGCGGACCGATGACCGGCGTCGGGTCGAGCTTCCAGTCACCGGTATGGAGCACATTGCCGTGCGGCGTGCGGATGATCAGAGCGTTGGATTCGGGGATCGAATGGGCGACCGAGACGAACTCGAGGTCGAACGGCCCCACCTTGAACCGGCCGCTCAACGGAATGATCTTGACCGGGACGTCGGGCGCCCCGGGCTCGCCGGCGCGCTTGGCCTGCAACAGGGCCGCCGTGAACGGCGTGGCATAGACTGGCACCTGGAGCTGCGGCCACAGATCGAGCAAGGCGCCAAAGTGATCCTCGTGGGCGTGGGTCAGCACGATGCCCGCAAGATTCTTGCGCTCCTCGACCAGATAGCGGATGTCCGGGTAGATGAGGTCGACGCCGGGCAGATGCTCCTCGCCGGCGATCGACATGCCGAAGTCCACCGCCAGCCAGGTTTTGCGGCGCTCGCTGCCAAGCCCGTAGATGGCGAGGTTCATCCCGATCTCGCCCACGCCGCCGAGCGGGGCGAACACAAGCTCGTCATGCGGCGAGGTCATGCCGGCACCGGGAACGCGTCGCCGGCCGGGATCGTCCGGGCGGTGCCGTCGGCAAGCTCGAGCACGAGGTGGCCGGCGGCATCGAGGCCGGCGAAGCGGCCGGCAAGCGCCTCGTCCCCGATCGACACGCGGATGTAGCCGCCCACGCCCGCCGCCTGGCGCAGCCAGTCAGCGCGGATCGCGGCAAAGCCGGCGCCGCGGTCCCATTGCGCCAAGCGCGTCAGCATGGTGCGCGACAGCAGCATGAGCACGCGCTCAGGCGTGGCCGCAACGCCGGCTGCCGCCAGGTCGGTGGCCGGATAGGCCACGGCATCGGGGTGATGGGCGCAATTGACGCCGATGCCGATGGCGGCGGCCAGCGGCGGCCCACTCTCGCCTTCGACCAGGATGCCGGCGACCTTGGCGCCGTCGAGAAGGAGGTCATTGGGCCATTTCAGCGACAGGCGCCGGCCCCCGGCGGCGCTCGGAGGCGGCAACGACTCCGGATCGTCAGGGCTGGGCCCGACCCGGTAATCCATCGTTGGCGTCGACTTGTTTTTCGTGATGGATGCGCGGGTCAAGCCCGCGCATGACGAGTCAGAGATCGAGGCTGGCGCCGCCAGCGCGGGCGCAATGTCGGCGAGCGCGTCCTTCACGGCAAGTGCCGCCACGAACGACAGCTCGGCCGCGCGTGGTGGCGGCGACGGGTCGGTCACCAGCAGCGTCGCATAGAGGTTGCCGGGCTCGGATACCCAGGTGCGGCCGCGCCGGCCGCGGCCGGCGGTCTGCTGGCGCGCCATGATCCACAGCGGCCCGCGCTCGCCGCTCCGCGCGCGCGCGAGCGCTTCCGCATTGGTCGAGCCGAGCGTGTCGAACATGGCAAGCCGCACGCCGGCGCGGATCGCCGTAAGGTCCAATGTCATCAGAACAGCGATTTGGCCGCCGCCGCGGCGACATCGAGCAGCGGCGACGGATAGACCGGGTACAACAGGTTGAACAGGCCGGTGACGGCGAGCACGGCCTTGAGCTCCTGCGGCATGGGGGCAAAGGGACGTGCCGGCGCGTCGAAATACATGATCTTGATGATCATCAGGTAGTAGTAGGCGCCGACCACGCTGGCGAGCACGCCGATGACTGCGAGCGTGTACAGCCCGGCCTTGATGGCGGCCATGAACACGTAGAACTTGGCGAAGAAGCCGGCGAGCGGCGGGATGCCGGCGAGCGAGAACAGCAGCATGGCGAACAGGAAGGCCATCACCGGGCTGGTGCGGGCCAGCCCGGCGAGATCGTAGATGTCCTCGACCATGGCGCCATCGCGCCGCATCGCCAGGATGCAGGCGAAGGCGCCGAGCGTCATGGTCAGGTAGATCGCCATGTAGACGACCACGCCGCGCACGCCCTCCTCGGTGGCGGCGGCGAGCCCGATCAGCGCGAAGCCCATATGGCCGATGGAGGAATAGGCCATGAGGCGCTTGATGTTGCGCTGGCCGATGGCCGCGAAAGCGCCGAGCAGCATGGAGGCGATGGCGACGAACACGAGGATCTGCTGCCACTGCGTGATCATGCCGGGGAACGACGCGATGGTGGCGCGCACGAACATGGCGATGGCCGCGACCTTGGGCGCCGCCGCGAAGAAGGCGGTGACCGGCGTCGGCGCGCCCTCGTAGACGTCGGGCGTCCACATGTGGAACGGCACCGCCGAGACCTTGAAGCAGAAGCCGGCGAACAGGAACACTAGGCCGAACACGAGCCCGATGCCGCCCTGGCTCGCCGCCTTGGCGATGCCGGCGAAGCTCACCGTGCCGGTGAAGCCGTAGACCAGCGAGGCGCCGTAGAGCAGCATGCCCGACGACAGCGCGCCGAGCACGAAATACTTCAGGCCCGCCTCGGTGGAGCGCACGGAATCGCGGTTGATGGCGGCAAGCACATAGAGCGACAGGCTCATGAGCTCAAGGCCGAGATAGAGCGCAATGAGGTCGGCCGCCGAGGCGAGCAGCATCATGCCGAGCGTGGCGAGCAGGATCAGGATGGCGTATTCGAACTTGTCCTGCTTCTCGGCGGCGAGATAGCTGGGCGACATGGCCAGCGCCGCCGCCGAACCGATCAGCGAGAGGACCTTCATCACCCGCGCGAAGCTGTCGAGGACGAAGCTGCCGCCGAACGTCACCTCGCGCTCGCCGGGCAGGAGAACGACGATGATGCCGGCGACGATGAGGATGGCGATCGCGATGCCGTTCGCGAGCGGCACCAGGCGCGCGCCGC
>DATFWC010000518.1:0-2834 GCA_035259885.1 Xanthobacteraceae bacterium | reverse complement strand
GTCGACGCCATCGCCCATGTGGTGCGCTGCTTCTCCGATCCCGACGTCACCCACGTGGCCGGCGACATCGATCCCATCGCCGACATCGAGACCATCGAGACCGAGCTGATGCTGGCCGATCTGGAGAGTCTCGAGCGTCGCGTCGATGCGCTGGAGAAGCGCGCGCGCGGCACCGGGCCCGAGGCCAAGGAGGCGAAGGAGACCCTCGATCTCATCAACCGCGCGCTGGCGCTGCTGCGCGAGGGCCGGCCGGCGCGCGTCCTCGAATCCACGGCCGACGAGAAGCGAGCCTTCAGCCGCCTCGGCCTCCTGTCGTGGAAGCCCGTGCTCTACGTGTGCAACGTCGACGAGGCCTCCGCCGCCGGCGGCAACGCGTACTCGCGCAAGGTCGAGGAGCGCGCCGAACAGGAGGGCGCCGTGGCCGTGGTCATCTCGGCCAAGATCGAGGCGGAGATTGCGGTCCTGCATCCCACCGAGCGCGAGGAATATCTCGAGGCGATCGGGCTGACCGTGCCCGGCCTCAACCGGCTGATCCTCGCCGGCTACCGCCTCCTCGATCTCGTCACCTATTTCACGGCCGGTCCCAAGCAGACCGCCGCCTGGACGGTGACGCGCGGCACCCGCGCGCCGCAGGCGGCCGGCGTCATCCACACGGATTTCGAGCGCGGCTTCATCCGCGCCGAGACCATCGCGTACGACGATTATGTCGCCGGCGGCGGCGAGGCGGGCGCGCGCGATGCCGGCAAGATGCGGCTGGAAGGCAAGGACTATACGGTCGCCGACGGCGACGTGATGCACTTCCGCTTCGCCACGTGAGGACGCTGGCGGCGACCGATCGGGCGCGCCGCGGCGTTGACCAAGGCGAACGGCAGCCCCGCTACGCAACGCGGTCGGGAAAGAGCTTCTTCAGCTCCCCATAAAAGATGTCGGCAAATTTGTCGAAGCCCGCTGCCTTCGGGTGGAGTTCGTTGTGCCACGAGCTGGTTTTCGGCACCAATGTGCCTTGGCCATTGATGAACGTCACCTTCGGTCGAGCGGCCAGGGACGTCAGCAGCGCCGCGAATTGCCGCAGCATGGCGTCGACGACCGCTTGGCGCGCCGCGAGCGTGGGAAAACCGCGCAGGTCGAACGTCGGTTTGAGCCACGGACCCAGGTTGCAGACTCCGCGGCCATCAGGGATCGCGAAGTCATAGCCTTGGAAAACCAGGTGAGTGCCGGGACTCAGCTTGTCGCGCAGCACAATGAGGTCTTCGTATCCGGCACGGACCAGCGCCAATGCGGCATCGAAGCGCTCCTTGTGGATATGATCGGCTGGAGGCACGGCCGGATTCCAATCCATGACCCACAGGGCCATCGGATTGTCGACGATGTCGTTGCCGCCGCCCGAGAACAACAGCACGTCCCACGGCCCGCCCGCGGGGCAGCCGTCGCTGAGCTGTTTCGCCAGGATCTTGCGCTCCTCGACGCCCAGCATGTAGCGAACCTCGTCGCCCGCTTTTGCCAGGTTCAGGATCGGTACGCCCAGCCGGCGTTGGAGGCGCGGAATGATGCCGCCGCCGAAGAACGGATACGGATAGTCGAACCAGGAGTCTCCCTCGGCGAAAATCTGCAGCGGCGTGAACGCGTCGCCTTTCGGCTCTGCCTTGGACGTTGCCGACTTGGCGGCGCTTTTCGACCGCGGCCGCCGCGCCCCGCGCCTTTTCATGATGGCCATCGTGGCCTTGTATTCGCGAATTCGGTTGGCAAGCTCTTCGCGCCTTTCGCTGTTGAGCTTTTTGCGTTCGGCGCCGACGGAGGCCGGCGACGCCGGCGGAGCAGCGCTCTTGCGCATCGCGCGCGCCGCCAGCTTCGGATGTTTGGCCAAGGCCAGGGCCTTGGCCTCATCGAGCGTGACCGGTCCCGTGGCAGCGATCGTCTTGGTTCGTGCCTTGGCCCGTGTCTTCCTGACGGTTTTGCGTTTCGCTCGGGCTGCCATCGGTTCCCCTCGCTGACAAATGTTGGCAATTCTCGATCGCCGTCTCCTTCAGGCTACGGCATGATCTCGATGCGCTCCGCCAGCAGGCTGTAGCCGACGATGAAGCCGTCGCATTTGACCCGCTTGCCTATGTATTTTTCCAGGGCACGGTCATCGAATGTCGGCCCGTCCTTGCGCCGGAGCACCAGGCGGCGGCCACCCGTCTCCAGCCAGACCGCCTCGCGTTCGCTCTTGCTGCCGGTACCGAACGGCCCGCGCGACACCTCGCCGCTGATGCCTTCGACACGTTGCGGCCCCTGGTTGTCCAACTATCGCTCCCTGTAGATTCGATAACCCACGATGCGGCCGCCGACCTCTTTCGCCACCGCCGCGATGCTGCGGCTCTCGCTGCCGCGTGACGGTTTCTTGGGCCGGTATATGGCGACGAAATAGCAGGATGCCACCGGCGCCGCCTTGATGCCGTGCCGCCGCGCCCCCTTCGGCACCTTCACGTCGAATGCGGTGAAATCCTTGCGCCTTCCGATCCCGGCCTGGCGCGCAATATGGGCCAGCACCTTGCGAATGGCCGGCGATTTGCGGACTTTGGCGGCCTTGCGCGAGGCCGTCGGCTTCGTCTCCTGCAGCAGATCGCCGGCGGCGCGCAGCTTGGCGCGGCGCGCACGCCGCTCGACGCGGCGGCTTTGTTCGCTGTCGACGCCCTGCGGGACGCTCGTTGCACTCGGCACCTGCACCGGGTGGATCGACGGATCTCCGAGCAGGTTGAATTGTCCGAGGGTCTTCAGGTCCACCGGATCGAGCTCCGCAGTCTGCTCGACGAAGCGCTGCCGCGCGCGTAGCGCCGCACGGCCGAGCGACGCCC
>DATFWC010000517.1:0-4463 GCA_035259885.1 Xanthobacteraceae bacterium | reverse complement strand
CAGGAAGTTACCGACACCGGCCGGCCGATCGCGGTGCCGGTGGGTGAGGGCACGCTCGGGCGCATCATCAACGTGGTGGGCGAGCCGGTCGACGATGCCGGCCCGGTGCCGCACAAGGAAACCCGGGCGATCCACCAGGAGCCACCCACCTATACCGAGCAGTCGACCGAAGCCGAGATTCTCGTCACCGGCATCAAGGTGGTCGATCTGCTCGCGCCCTATGCCAAGGGCGGCAAGGTCGGCCTGTTCGGCGGCGCCGGGGTTGGCAAGACCGTCGTCATCATGGAGCTGATCAACAACATCGCCAAGGCGCACGGCGGCTACTCGGTGTTCGCCGGTGTCGGCGAGCGCACGCGCGAGGGCAACGACCTCTACCATGAGATGATCGAATCCAAGGTGAACAAGGACCCGAAGGAAGGCTCCGTGGCGGGCTCCAAGTGCGCGCTGGTCTATGGACAGATGAACGAGCCGCCCGGCGCGCGCGCCCGCGTCGGCCTGACCGGCCTGACGGTCGCGGAATATTTCCGCGACCAGGGCCAGGACGTGCTGTTCTTCGTCGACAACATCTTCCGCTTCACGCAGGCCGGCTCGGAAGTGTCGGCGCTGCTCGGCCGCATCCCCTCGGCGGTCGGCTATCAGCCGACGCTGGCGACCGACATGGGCGCGCTGCAGGAGCGCATCACCACCACGCACAAGGGCTCGGTGACCTCGGTGCAGGCGATCTACGTCCCGGCCGACGACCTCACCGACCCGGCGCCGGCCACCTCGTTCGCCCACCTCGACGCCACCACGGTGCTGTCGCGCTCGATCGCCGAGAAGGGCATCTATCCGGCAGTCGATCCGCTCGACTCCACCTCGCGCATGCTCTCGCCCATGATCGTCGGCGAGGAGCACTACGCGGTGGCGCGGCAGGTGCAGCAGATTCTCCAGCGCTACAAGTCGTTGCAGGACATCATCGCCATTCTCGGCATGGACGAGCTGTCGGAAGAGGACAAGCTGACCGTGGCGCGCGCCCGCAAGATTGAGCGCTTCCTGTCGCAGCCGTTCCACGTCGCCGAGGTGTTCACTGGCTCGCCGGGCGTGTTCGTCGATCTCGCCGACACGATCAAGGGCTTCAAGGGCCTGTGCGAGGGCAAGTACGATCACCTGCCGGAACCCGCATTCTACATGGTCGGCACGATCGAGCAGGCGGTCGAGAAGGGCCGCAAGCTGGCGGCGGAAGCGGCCTGACGATTCGCTCATCGGTCATTGCCGGGCTTGACCCGGCAATCCATCGTGTAGCGAAAATGGATTGACACGATGAACCCGCGGGTCGGGCCCGCGGGTGACGACGAAACCCCTGGAGAGCCTGATGGCCACGTTCCATTTCGATCTGGTCTCCCCGGAGGAGGTCGTGTTCTCGGGCGAGGTGGAGCACGTGGTGGTGCCGGGCACCGAAGGTGAGTTCGGCGTGCTGGCCGGCCATGCGCCGCTCGTCGCCATGCTCAGGCCCGGCATCCTGCGCATTCTCGGGCCCAATGAGCAGCGCATCCTGGTGGTGGGCGGCTTCGCGGAGGTCAGCCCGCAAGGGCTCACCGTGCTGGCCGACCGGGCCATGCCGGTCGAAGACGTCGACGCCGAGGTGATCGCCGGCGAGATCCGCGATGCCGAAGAGGACGTCGCCGACACCACCGACGAAGCGCGGCGCGACAAGCTGCGCACCAAACTCGAGCAGCTCAGGGCCGTGCAGGCGGTGCTCGGGCATTGATTCCGGCGTGTATGGGCAACCCTTTGTGGTTGCCCCGGGGCGCGCACAGGGGCGTCCCTACGAAGGTGTAGCCATGGCCATTCAGCTGCCGGCTGCCATTGAACAATACGTTCAGATTGAAAATTACGGCGCGCTCGAACGGGTGCCGGAGTGTTTCGCGACTGACGCGATCGTGCGCGACGAAGGCGAGACCTATGAAGGCGTGGCGGCGATAAAGAATTGGATGGCCGCCACCAAAAAGAAATACGGCCACACGGTTGTCCCGCTCGAACTCGCTGACCGTGACGACCAAACGATCCTCAAGGCGAGGCTCGCTGGCAATTTTCCGGGGAGTCCCATCACGGTCAACTTCAGATTCTTGGCTGGCGGAAAGATTTGCTCGCTGCAGATCGGCGGATGAGCCGCTATTTGGCGAACTGCGAAAATTCCTTGACCACGCGTTCGTAGGTCTTGCGCTTGAACGGCACGACCAGGCGGGGAATATTTTTCATCGGCTCCCAGCGCCATTCGACGAACTCCGGCTTGTGGCCGCCGGCCGGGTGCTTGACGTCGACCTCGCTGTCCTTGCCGGTGAAGCGCAGGGCAAACCATTTCTGCGTCTGGCCGCGATATTTGCCGTTCCAGGCCTGGCCGACGATCTCCCGCGGGATGTCGTAGGTGAGCCACTCGTCGATCGTCGCCAGATGCTCGACCGAGCGGATGTTGGTCTCCTCGCGCAGTTCGCGCAGCGCGCAGCGGTACGTGTCCTCGCCCGGGTCGACCCCGCCTTGCGGCATCTGCCAGGCATGCGTCATGTCGACGTGCTCGGGGCCGTCGATGCGTCGGCCGATGAAGACGAGGCCGTCGCGGTTGATCACGGTGAGGCCGACGCAGGGGCGATAGGGCAGGTCTTCGAAGCGGGTCATGCGTCCTCCCGTGCCGGCGTGGTGTCGAGTATCCACGTCATTGTCCAAGACGATGGCTGAGGCAAGAGGCCGGATGCGGTGGCGCCAAGGCGCCGGACTCAGGTGGACTTCGGCTTGACCGCCAGCATGCTGATCGGCACCAGGATGATGCCGCGGTTCTGCGCCGCCTTGGTCCAGTTGGCGATGCGGTCGATCGAGGCTGGCAGCGCGGTGGCGGTACCGATGGCGCTGCCGCGCTCGCGCGCGGTCGCCTCGAGGCGGGCCAGCGCGGCATCGATCGCCGCCTGGGTAGGCGCCGCGTCGAGCACCACGTCGGCCTTGGCGAAAGGCACGTTGGTGGCGCCGGCGATCTGGTTCACCACGCTGCGCGCCGAAGAGCCGTCATCGAAATAGAGCAGGCCGCGCTTGCCGGTCTCGCGCAGCAGCGGCTCGACCGCCGTCTCGCTCGCCGTGAAGCGCGCACCCATGTAGTTGGCGATGCCGATATAGCCCTGGAATCGGCTCATGAACCAATGCAGCCGGTCGATGTTCTGGGCGGCGGGAAGCGTGGTGAGCAGCGTCTGCGGGCCGGGATCGTTGTCCGGATAGTCGAACGGCTCCATCGGCACCTGCAGCAGAACCTCGTGGCCCTCGCCGCGCGCACGCGCGACCCAGCGGCCGAGGTCGCTGCCATAGGGCGCGAACGCGAGCGTGACCGGGGCCGGCAGCTTGCCCAGCGCCTCGTACGTTCCGGCCGACCCGATTCCGAGGCCGCCCAGCACGATGGCGACGCGCGGCCCCGAAACCTTGTCGAAGGTCAGCTGCAGCGGCCGGGCGTAGACGTCGGCCGGCCGCGCGCCGTCGGCGGCAATTTTTGGAATGGTGCCGTGGCGCGACGTCTCGATCAGGCGCTGCTCGATGGTCGGCGCCTTGGCGTCGCCGGGCCCGATCGGGACCTCCTGGCGCTTGCCGCTCATGCCGTCGATGATGGTGATGGTTTTGCCCGCCGGCGCCGCGCTCTTGTCGGCCGGCGCGGCTTCGTTGGCGGGTGTGGGCGGACTCGGCGGCTGGTCCTTGGCGCCGCCCTGGGCCGGCGGGCGGGCATCGGCCGAGACGACGACCATGGGTTCGCCGCCCAGCGGATTGTCAGCGAAAACCACCCAGCCGGCAAAGATCAGGAGACAGAGGCCGAGCGCGCCGGCCAGCATGTGCGAGACGCGGAGCGGCAGCGCAAACCGCTTTTTGCCCTTGGTGGCCTGACCGAGAGGAGCGCTGAGATCGTCCGCCACGTGAAAGCCTCGCGAATGGGTGGCGCGCGGCGCGCCAAGACATCCCAGCACGGGCGACGCACCAGCCCGGAAACGCAGCGGGGCGGCCTGATGGCCGCCCCGATTGGTTTCACAGCGAGGTTAACAAGTGGTCAATTCGGCACGGCCCGCTTGGCGTTCGGCGGGACGGCCGCATTGGTGGTGGTCCCGCGCAGCAGGTCCACCGCCATCTTCAGCGCCTTGTCGTCGTTTGGGTCGGGCGGGATGTAGGACTGCGAGCCAGTCTGCTCGTCGCCCTCGGCCTTCAGATGGCCGCGCAGCGAGGCCTCGCCCTTGGTGTCGGTGCCCGCCTTCAGCTCCTCCGGCACGTCCTGCAGGACCTCGATGTCGGGCTTGATCCCCTTGGCCTGGATCGAGGTGCCGGACGGCGTGAAGTAGCGCGCCGTGGTGAGGCGCAGCGCGCCGTTGCCCGAGCCGAGCGGGATGATGGTCTGCACCGAGCCCTTGCCGAACGAACGCGTGCCGAGCACGGTCGCCCGCTTGTGGTCCTGCAACGCGCCGGCC
>DATFWC010000516.1:0-2911 GCA_035259885.1 Xanthobacteraceae bacterium | reverse complement strand
CCGTGACCAGCACGACTTGGGCAAATGCGGAACCGGGCATGGCGATCAATGCAAACGCAACGGCCGCCGCAAAACTGATGACCCTGTGTGTCATGGTGTGCTCCCCGCCCCCATGGCCTTGGTGATGTGACCGCTTGGAGGCTCTTTTCTCTGGCGCAGTTAACGCCACAATCTTTTCGGGAGGTTTGCGGGGTTTTGGGAAAATGGTTGCGCCATTGGCGTCCGTGTTGCACGCGGGAAACAATCCGGGGCGGCGCCAAAGCTTGCGATAGCCGCGCGGGCGTCGTGACGAGTCGTAATTTCTTCTAGCTGGATTGTCGGCCGAGCGCAGGCCCCTTTTAGCGTCTGACGCGCTTTCGCGTCGGGGTCCGGCATGCCGGACCGCGGCCCGACAATGGTAAGGGCCGCCCGACCAGGGCAGCCCTTCTTGTTTTTGCGGAACGTGTGCGGCTAGCAGCGCCGATACATGGCGGCGAGCTGGCGGCCGCGCAGGAAGATCGGCCGCGACTTCAGCCCGCCCTGCCGCCTGATCCACTCCTGGATACCGGCCGGATAGGTGGCGACGAGGACGCGCGTCTCCGCCGACGCATCGTACTGACGTCCCTGGCTGTCGACCCAGCGCGCGGCGTGGAAGCCGAGCACGGCCTTGGGCGTGACACAGATGCGGTCGGCCGGAACGGCGCTCAGCACCAGCGTGCAGGCCGAGAAGCAGGGCCCGTCGATGACCACACGTTCGCCGGATTGCCGCAGGGTGGCAAAGAGCTTCAGGTATTCCGTGACCTCGCCGCCCGAGCTTGCCATGATCCGCACCTCGCCCGCGGCGGGCGTCAAGGCGATGAGGGACAAGACGGCAGCCAATACGATGCGTCGCACCGAACCCTCCTTGGGCCAGACCCGGGCGCGAGACAGGCATCTCGTTTGCTCGTCGGCCGGCATCTCAACGGGAGAGCCGCCGCTCGGGTTCCACGGCGCGTTGTAGCTAAGCATCGCTCCGAATGGCGCAAGGCACAAGGACGCGGATCGACGCGTCACCTGGCCGCCGACAACGATCCAGGCGATGAGTCGGAAAGCTGGCTCAGCGGCGGGCGCGGCGCTGCCCGGCGGCCGGCTGATAAGCGATGCGGGCGTGCGCCGCGCAATACGGCAGGCCGTCGACGGCCTTGCCGCCGCAGAAGCCGAAGTCCCGCGTGCCCGGATCGCTGATCGGCCAGCGGCATTTTCCTTCGCACAGCTCGGCCAGCGAGCATCGCGGCTCTTGCGGGACAGGCACCTCCTCCACCGCGGGCGGCGGGGCGCTGCGCAGGGCCGTGAGAATGTCGTGCTGGGTGACCAGCCGCAGCGCCACCTTGCGCTGCCGCGGCTTGGCGATCACGCGATCGCGGGGCGCCAGACGCAGGCGATTGATCTTGCCGATGACAGCATTGCGGCTGACCCCGATTTCGTCGGCGATCTGGCTGCAGGACAGTCCCGCGTCAAAGCAGCTTTTCAGCTGCGCAACGCGCGCTGCCGTCCACGTCCTTTCTGGTACGTTCATGGTCTTGGCCTTCACATTTTACCGGTGACAACCTTCCTTTCCCCGCATCGCGCCCAACGGAGTACCGTTGACGGAGCCGTCGCCGGCCCGCCTGCAGCAGCTGGAAAAAAAGAACTCGCGTCTCGTGATGGCGCCCTACCCGGACGCCGCGGGGGCCTCATGTTGTCGGCAGCAATCCGCTGCCTTGCCAAAGGCTTACATGATTCGATTCGCCAAGCAATAGTTATAATGCCATTATAACGCCATTGTAACTTCGAGGCGTATCCATGGCTCGGCCTGAAAACCGCTCCGAGGCGCGGTCCCTTAGTCTCACGCTGCCGGAAGAGACCTTCAATTACCTGGTTCTTCTCGCCACCCTGGGCAAGCTCGGCCGGACCGAAAATGAAGTCGCCACCCATATCCTGGTGCGCGAAGTTTACCTGATGCAGGAGCGCGGGTTCGACCAGCGCCGCGTCCCGGCCGTCCCCGATCAGGCCTGAGGCCGGCACGCCGCACCGGCGCGCGACGCGCGCGGCCTCACTCCGGCTTGATGCCGGTGCGCGCCACCAGGTCCTTGACCATGGGCACCTCGGCGGCCAGCCGCGCGGCGAGTTCTTCGGGTGTGCCGGCCACGATCTCGAAGCCCGATTTTCGGGCGGCGTCGCGCGCCTCCGGCCGCTGCATGGCGTCGCGGCTCGCCTTCCCCATGAGGGCGACCATCTCGGGCGGCGTGCCGGCCGGCGCGAACAGGGCGTTGAACGTGTCGGACACGAAGCCCGGGAACCCCTGCTCGATCATGGTGGGAATGTCAGGCAGCGAGAACCAGCGCTCGGCGCCGGTCACCGCCAGGGCGCGCAGCTGGCCTTCCTTGACCAGCGGCTCCACCGGCGCCAGCGCCACCGAGCCGACCTGCGTGGTGCCGGCGAGTACTGCCTGCGTAGCCGGGCCGCCGCCGCGGAACGGCACGTGCACCATGTTGATGCCGGCGCGCAGTTTCAAGAGCTCGCCGGTCAGGTGTGACTTGGTGCCGGCGCCCGGCGAGGCGTAGTTGAACTTGTCCGGACTGGCCTTGGCCTTGGCGATGAGATCGGCGAGCGACGTGATATCGGAATCGGCGCGCACGAACACGACATTGGGCGCGTTGACCAGCTCAGTGACCGGCAAAAAATCCTTGAACGGGTCGTAGGGCAGGCTCTTGAACAGCGCCGGGTTGACGGCGATCGCCGTCGAGGTGAGCAGGAACGTGTAGCCGTCGGGCGTCGCCCGCGCCGCGATCCCCATGCCGATATTGCCGGCGGCGCCGCCGCGGTTGTCGATGATGACGTTCTGCCCCAGCGACTGCGACAGCGCGGTGGCGAGGATGCGCGCGATGATGTCGGTCGGCCCGCCGGCCGCGAA
>DATFWC010000515.1:0-5592 GCA_035259885.1 Xanthobacteraceae bacterium | reverse complement strand
ATTGTAGACGAAGGCGAAGAACAGGTTTTGCCGGATGTTGCGCATGGTGGCGGCGGAGAGCCGCCGCGCTCGCACGATGCCGGCGAGGTCGCCGCCGAGCAGCGTCACGCCGGCGCTCTCGATCGCCACGTCGGTGCCGGTCCCCATGGCGATGCCGACATCGGCGGCGGCCAGGGCCGGCGCGTCGTTGACGCCGTCGCCCGCCATGGCGACGACACGTCCGTCGCGGCGAAGCTTCTCCACGGCGGCACTCTTGCGGTCCGGCGGCACCTCGGCCTCGACCTCGTGGATGCCGAGCCGCCGCGCCACCGCCAGGGCGGTGGTGTGGTTGTCGCCGGTGAGCATGACCACGCGGATGCCGTCCTGCCGCAAGGCCTCGAGCACGGCCGGCGTGCTGTCCTTGAGCGGGTCGGCGATGGCGATCATGCCGGCCTGCCGGCCGTCCACCGCGACGAAGATCACGGTGGCGCCGTCCTGGCGCAGGCCTTCGGCCTGCGCGTCCATGACAGCGATGCCATGCTCGGCGAGGAATTTGGCATGGCCCAGCACCACATGCTTGCCGTCGACGCGGCCGACGGCGCCCTTGCCGGTCGGCGCATCGAACGCGCTGACCGGCGCCGGCGCGAGCTTGCGCTCGCGCGCCGCGCGCACGATCGCGGCGGCCAGCGGATGCTCGCTTGCGGTCTCGACGCTGGCCGCCAGCTGCAGTACCTCGGCCTCGCCGAACCCTTCGGCCGCCACCACGTTCACGACCTTCGGCCTGCCCTCGGTGAGGGTGCCGGTCTTGTCGACAACCAGCGTATCGACCTTCTCCATGCGCTCCAGCGCTTCAGCATTCTTGATCAGCACGCCCGCCTCGGCGCCGCGCCCGACCCCGACCATGATCGACATCGGCGTTGCGAGCCCCAGCGCGCAGGGGCAGGCAATGATGAGAACCGTCACGGCCGCCACCAGGCCGTAGGCCAAGCGGGGCTCGGGCCCGAACATGGCCCAGGCCGCAAAGGCGAGGAGCGCGACGACGATCACGGCGGGCACGAACCACGCCGCCACCTCGTCGGCCAAGCGCTGGATCGGCGCGCGCGAGCGCTGCGCCGCCGCCACCATGGCGACGATCTGCGACAGCAGGGTGTCGCGCCCGACCTTTTCGGCCCGCATGACGAAGCTGCCGGTGGCGTTGAGGGTGCCGGCGATCACTTTCGCGCCCGGCTCTTTGGTCACCGGCATGGACTCGCCCGTCACCATCGACTCGTCGACCGCCGAGCGTCCCTCGACCACCGCACCGTCGACCGGGACTTTTTCGCCGGGCCGCACGCGCAGGAGATCGCCCGCCGCAATGGCGTCGATCGCGACCTCCTGGTCGGCGCCGTCGGCGCCAATCCGCCGCGCCGTCTTCGGCTGCAGCCCGAGCAGCGCGCGGATGGCGCCCGACGTGTGCTCGCGCGCTCGCAGCTCCAGTACCTGGCCCAGCAGCACCAGCACCGTGATCACGGAAGCGGCCTCGAAATAGACCGCAACCGCGCCGTCATGGCCGCGGAAGGCTTGCGGGAACACGCCGGGCGCCAGCGTGGCGACCACGCTGTAGACAAAGGCGACGCCGGTCCCCATGGCAATCAGCGTGAACATGTTGAGATTGCGCGTGATCACGGACTGCCAACCGCGCACGAAGAAGGGCCATCCGCCCCACAACACCACCGGCGTCGCCAGCGCGAATTGAATCCAGTTCGACAGCGTCTGCGCGATCCAGCCGTGCGCGCCGGCCACATGGGCGCCCATTTCCAGGACAACGATGGGGACCGACAGCGCCAGGGCGATCCAGAAGCGGCGCGTCATGTCGACGAGCTCGGGATTGGGCCCGGCGTCCGCGGTCGCAATCTCGGGCTCGAGCGCCATGCCGCAGATGGGGCAGGAGCCCGGCCCAACCTGCCGGATCTCCGGATGCATCGGGCACGTGTAGATCGTGCCGGCCGGCACCGGCGGCGATGCCGGGGCGGGCGCGGCGGCCGAGGCCTGATATTTTTCCGGATCGGCGGCGAACTTGTTGCGGCAGCCGGCGGAGCAGAAATAATACGGGCGGCCGTGATGGATGTGGCGATGCGGCGTCTTGTGCGGGTCGACATTCATCCCGCACACCGGATCCTTCACGGTTTCCGCCGCAGCAGCGCCGTTGTGGCAGCAGGGCGCGGCGTGAGCGCCGTTCGGGGGATTTTCGCCGTGCGAAGCTTTTGGCGATATATCAGTCATCATGGCAATGGCTTGGCGCTTGAAACCCATACCCGGTAGGGGTAATATAGCGGGTATGAACAGAGAAGCCAAGACCTCGGCGCTCAAGCGCCTGCAACGGATCGAAGGGCAGGTGCGCGGGCTGGCGCGCATGGTGGCGGAGGAGCGTTATTGCATCGACGTGGTGACGCAGCTCTCGGCGGTGCGCGCGGCGCTGCGCGCCGTCGAGGATGAAATTCTGCGCGACCACGCCGCAACCTGCATCGAGCATGCGATCTCCTCGGGCAACAAGTCCGACCAGCGCCGCAAGGTCGCTGAGCTCATGGACGTCCTGGCGCGGAGCAGCAGGTGAAGCGCACGGCGCCGCGCCGCAAGGCCACCCGCCCGCGGCGCAAGACCACGTCTGCTGCCGCGCGCGATCGGCGCACCTCGGCCAAGCGCAAACCGCGTGCGCGCGCCATGATCCATATCAAGCGGGTGTACGATCCGCCGGCGTCAGGCGACGGGATGCGCATCCTGATCGACCGCCTGTGGCCGCGCGGCCTGTCCAAGGCTGCGCTCAAGCTCGATTTGTGGATAAAGGATCTGGCGCCGTCGCATGCACTGCGCCGCTGGTATGGGCATCAGCCCGAGCGCTTTGCCGAATTCCGCCGCCGCTATCTCGCGGAGCTTGCGCCCTTGCGAGAGAAGCTCGACGAACTGCGCGCTGCCGTGCACGGCCGCACCGTCACGCTGCTGACCGCCACGCGCGAGCTTGATTTGAGCCATGCCACCGTGCTGCGCCAGGTGCTGGCGCGCCGGGGACGCACCGAGACGTAAGAGATCCGTGGAGATCTCCGGCGTCATTCGCTGAGCAGCGTCGGCTGTTATCCCGTAGGGTGGGCAAAGGCGCGTTACACCGCGCTTTCAACGGATGTGGCGGTTAGAACGCGCCGCGCCCATGCGTTGTGAGTCGACGAGCGGCGTCGCGCGTGGGCACGGCGCGCATCGCGCGCGGCGGCCGGCACGCCGGCGAGCGGCAGCGGGCGCGGTTCCGGGGTCGCTCGTCGGGAGGAAAATCGCCGATGTCTGCCAACTGGCGTGTCCCTCATGCCCCGCTCGAGATCAGTTCAAGCCCGCGAAATCAAACGTTCGCCAACGGAGTTGGTTCCATGACGATGCTGGCCAGGCAGGCAATGCTGGTCATTCTGGCCGGCCTTCCGGGCGTCGGAAAGACGAGCCTCGCGCGTGAGCTGGCCCGCCAGACCGGCGCCATGCACGTGCGCATCGACACCATAGAAATGGCCATTTGGGCCGCCGGCTCGTTCGACCGAGGCTCGGATGATGTGGGATATCGCGTTGCTTACGCCGTTGCCGGGGACAATCTCCGCCTCGGCCACACGGTGATCGCGGATTCGGTCAATCCTCTGTCCCTGACGCGCGCGGCGTGGCGCGCGGTGGCCAATGACGCCGCGGCGGCGGCGTGCGAGATCGAGATCACGTGTTCCGATGTCGGGGAGCACCGCCGCCGCGTCGAGGCCCGCATCACCGACATCCTCGGATTCGCCCCGCCGACCTGGGCGGAGGTATGTGCACGCGAATATCAGCCGTGGGATCGCGACCGGCTGGTGATCGACACGGCCGGACGAAGCATCGAGCAGAACGTGAAAATGATCCAGGAAGCCCTTGCGCTGCGATGAGATTGCGCCGAGCCGTTGCGCGGCCGCGCGCCCTTTCGAATGGGAAGGACCAATTAGCGCGCGAGAGCTAGTCCGCGACGACGATCGCCAAGTAACGCCAATAATTTGGTTCATTACCATATACCTGGTACGGGTATATGGTAGCCGTTACCGGTACCGTTCGCGCGCCAGTTCGGCGCCCTTGGCCAGGGAGGTGAGCTTGGCCAGCGCCACACCGCGCCGCATCGGCGCCATGCCGCAATTGGTGCTGGCGATGATGCGCTCCTTGGGCACGTGCTTCATCGCCTCGCCGATGGTGTCGGCCACTTCCTCGGCGGTCTCGATATGGCCGGTGGCGACGTCGATCACGCCGACCTGCACGTCCTTGCCTTCGAGCAGCGCCAAGAGGCGCATCGGCACCTTGGCGTTGCGGCATTCGACTGAGATCTGGTCAATGCGGCTGGCGGCGAGCGCCGGAAAAATCTCTTCGTATTGCCGCCACTCGCCGCCGAGCGTCGCCTTCCAGGCAATGTTGGCCTCGATGCCATAGCCATAGCAGATGTGCACCGCGGTGGTGCAGGTGAGGCCGTCGATGGCCTGGTGCAACGCCGCGATGCCCCAGTCCTTGACGGCGTCCATGTAGACGTTGAAGGCGGGCTCGTCGAATTGGATCACGTCGATCCCGTCATCCTGCAAGGCGCGCGCCTCGGCATTGAGCAGCGTGGCAAACGCCATCGCCATCGTGATGCGGTCGCCATAATGGGCGTCGGCCACGGTGTCGACGATGGTCATCGGGCCGGGCAGGGTGAATTTCAGCTTGCGCCGCGTGTGGGCGCGCGCCAGCCGCGCTTCGCCGGCGTGGACGCGGCCCTTGAGCTTCAACTCGCCGGTGACCTGCGGCACCATGGCTTTGTAGCGGTCGGCACGGATGCCCATCTCGACCTTGTGCGCGAAGTCGATGCCGTCGACGTGCTCCAGGAAGCCGTGGACGAAGTGCTGGCGCGCCTGCTCGCCGTCAGTGACGATGTCGATGCCGGCATCTTCCTGCGCCTTGAGGGCGAGCAGCGTGGCGTCGCGCTTGGCGACGTCAAGCTCGGCGCCGGCATGGCGCCAGGGCGCCCACAGCGTATTCGGCTCGGCGAGCCAGAACGGCTTTGGCAGGCTGCCGGCAATGGTGGTCGGGAACATGCGCGTCCTTGCAAAGCAGGCCTTCAGGGGCGCCAAGCATACAGCCAATCGTAACGTTGCAGCAGGGCTTCGCCGCCCTTCTGGCGCAGCGACCGGTTGCGCAAGAACGCCGCCAGGCCCGTGAGATGGTAGAACCGTCCGTTCCACCGCGCCGCCCGCTGCACCCGCGCGGTGCGGCGGGCGCGCTGGCGCTCATAGGCGCGAAACGCCTTGTCCGGCCGCGCCGGCCTGCGGCCGAGCTTTTCCGCCAGCAAATAGGCGTCCTCGATGGCCATGGCGGCGCCTTGGGCCAGGAACGGCACCATCGGATGGGCGGCGTCGCCGAGCAGAGTGACTGGCCCGCGGCTCCAACGGCGCAGCCGCGCACGATCGCACAGCGCCCACTTGAGCCAGCGGTCGGGCAGGGCAAGAAGATTCTGGAGGCGCGGCGGCCAGCGGCTGTAATGCGCGAGCAATTCCTCAGGCGCGCCGGCCGCGCTCCAGCCCGGCTCGTGCCAATCGTCGCGCACGATGGCGACGAGGTTGA
>DATFWC010000514.1:0-2434 GCA_035259885.1 Xanthobacteraceae bacterium | reverse complement strand
TTCGTGGCGGCACCGCTCCACCGCATAGGGACAGCGCGTGTGGAAATGGCAGCCGGACGGCGGGTTGACCGGGCTCGGCACGTCGCCCTGCAGCACCCGTTTGTGCCGTTTGACGGCGGGATCCGGCACCGGCACCGCTTGCAACAGCGACTCGCTGTAGGGATGCAACGGCGCGGTGAACAGGGTCTGCTTGTCGGCATATTCCACGATGCGGCCGAGATACATGACGGCGATCCGATGGCTGATGTGCTCCACCACCGCCAGATTGTGCGAGATGAACAGATAGGCCAGACCGAGTTCGCGCTGCAGGTCCATCATCAGATTGAGGATCTGCGCCTGGATCGAGACGTCGAGGGACGAGACCGGCTCGTCCGCGATGATCAAATCCGGCTCCAGCGCCAGCGCGCGCGCGATCCCGATGCGCTGGCGCTGCCCACCCGAGAACTGGTGCGGATAACTATCCATCTGCGCCTTGCGCAAGCCCACGCGGGCGAAAATTTCCGCGACGCGGGCGGCCCGTTGCCTGGGTCCGTCGATTGCGTGCACGCGCAACGGCTCGCCCACGATGTCACCGGCCGACATGCGCGGATCGAGGGAGGAATAGGGATCCTGAAAGATGATCTGCATTCGCCGGCGCACCGGCCGCAATGCCGCCTTTTCGAGATTGGTAATGTCTTCTCCGTTGACCTTGATCCTACCGTCGGTCGGCTCGATCAGCCGCAGGATCGTGCGCCCCACCGTGGACTTGCCGCAGCCGGATTCGCCGACCAGTCCGAGCGTCTCGCCCGCGCGAATCGAGAAGCTGACGCCGTCGACCGCCAGCACATGGCCGGTCGTGCGTCGGAGAATGCCCCGCCGAATGGGAAAGTGCTTCTTGAGGTCGTGAACCTCGAGCATCGGCGGTGCGACAGCCGGGCCCGGCGCCGGCCTCGCCCTGGCGTCAGCCATCGCCGCCCCCGTACAACGTGTCGGAGCGCCAACAGGCCGCCCAATGGCCGGGGCGCTTTTCCTCATAGGCCGGGTACTGCATGCGGCACCGCTCGTCGGCAAAGGCGCAGCGCGGCGCGAAGGCGCAGCCCGGCGGCAGGTTGGTGAGCGGCGGAACGATGCCCGGAATCTCCTGCAGGCGTCCCGGCGTATCGATGCCGGCGCCACGCATCAGTCCGAGGCGCGGGATCGATGCCATCAGCCCGTGCGTATAGGGGTGCAGCGGCCGCGCGAACAGTTCGCCCACCGCGGCTTCCTCCACCTTGCGCCCGGCATACATCACGATCACCCGCTGCGCGGTCTCGGCGACCACCCCGAGATCGTGCGTGATGAGGATCACGGCCGTCCCGAGCACGTTCTGCAGCTCGAGAATGATTTCGAGAATCTGCGCCTGGATCGTGACGTCGAGCGCCGTGGTCGGTTCGTCGGCGATCAATACCTTCGGATGGCAGGCGAGCGCCATGGCGATCATCGCGCGCTGGCGCATGCCGCCCGAGAGCTGGTGCGGATATTCTTTCGCGCGCTGCTCAGGTTCCGGGATGCCTACGAGGTGCAGCATGTCGATGACCTTGCGCCGCGCGGCCGACCGGCCAAGCTTCTCGTGCAGCAAAAGAACTTCCGCGATCTGCGTGCCGATGGTCATCACCGGGTTGAGCGAGGTCATCGGCTCCTGAAAAATCATCGAAATGTCTTTGCCACGCACGCCGCGCATGGCCTGCTCGCCGAGCTTCAGGAGATCGACGCCGGCGAGATTGACGGATCCGCCGACAAGCTTTCCCGGCGGTTCCGGCACGAGCCGCATCAGCGACAGCGCGGTCATGCTCTTGCCGCAACCCGATTCGCCGACGATGGCCAGAGTTTCCCCCCGCCGCAGCGAGAAGCTCACGCCATCGACCGCTTTCAGAACACCGCGGCGCAGATAGAAGAACGTCCGCAGGTCATGCACCTCGAGCAGAGCTTCGGCGCCATCATCGCTCCGACTCTCGGACTTACGTGTCGCGACCTTGTGTGCGAGCGATGTCTCGGTCATGCAGCGAGCCTGTCAGTGGCGCAGCCTGGGATCGAGCAGGTCGCGCAGCGCATCGCCAAGGAGGTTCGTTCCGAATACGGCAAGGCTTATGGCTAAACCCGGATAGATCACGAGCCACGGCGCGGTGCGAACGTATTCGGCCGCCGACTCGGAGAGCATGCGACCCCATGAGGGATGCGGCTCGGGGATGCCGAGACCGAGGAACGACAAGGCAGCCTCCACCAGGATGGCAGAGCCGAGCTGGGCCGTCCCCAGCACGATCAGCGGCGCCAACGTGTTGGGAAGCACGTGGCGCACCGCGATCGAAAACTCGTTCATGCCGATCGCGCGGGCGGCCTCTACATAGGGCATCTCGCGCAGCATCAGCGTGTTCGAGCGGATGACGCGCGCAACGGTGGGGACGAGCGGTATCGAGAT
>DATFWC010000513.1:0-12319 GCA_035259885.1 Xanthobacteraceae bacterium | reverse complement strand
CCCGAACATGGTCACGCCGAGCATGCCGAAGAACACGGCGGTGCCAAGCGCCTGACGCATCTCGGCGCCCGCACCCGTCGCGATCACGAGCGGCAGCACGCCAAGAATGAAGGCCAGTGACGTCATCAGGATCGGCCGCAGCCGCGTGCGCGCGGCCTGCACGGCGGCATCCCACCGGTTCGCCCCCTGCTCCTCGGCCTGCCGGGCGAACTCGACGATCAGGATCGCGTTCTTCGCCGCCAAGCCGATCAGCACGATGAACCCGATCTGGGTGAGGACATTGTTGTCCATGCCGCGCAACAGCACGCCGCTGATCGCAGCCAACAGGCACATCGGGACGATCAGGATCACGGCCAGCGGCAGGAGCGTGCTCTCGTATTGCGCCGCCAGCAGCAGAAACACGAAGACGACGGCGAGGCTGAACGCGATCGTTGCCGTATTGCCCGTCGCCTTCTCCTGCAGGGCAATCTCCGTCCATTCAAAGCCGAATCCGGACGGCAGATCGGCGGCGATCTTTTCCATGGCGGCGATCGCCTGGCCGGTGGAGAAACCGGGCATGGTCGAGCCCTGGACCTCGGCGGCCGGAAACAGGTTGTAGCGCGGCACGCGATACGGGCCGGTGATCTCACGGAAGGTCGCAACCGCGCCGAGCGGGACCATGTCGTTGGCGACCGAGCGGGTCCGCAGATTCTCGACGTCCCGCAGCGACAGCCGGAACGGATTGTCGGCCTGCGCGGTGACCCGGAAGGTCCGTCCCAGGATGTTGAAATCGTTGACGTAGGTCGAGCCCATGTAGGTCGACAGGGTGTCGAAGAAGCGCGTGATCGGCACCCCCAGCATCTCGGCCTTGGTGCGGTCGATATCGGCATAGAACCGCGGCGTGGCGGTATTGAACAGCGTGAAGACCTGCACGAGACCGGGCGTCTGGTTGGCGCGGCCGATGACGCCGGTGACCGCCTGCTCGAGCCTGCGTGGACCGCGGCCGGCGCGATCCTGGACGTACATCTTGAAGCCGCCGCCGGTCCCGATGCCGGGGACGGAAGGCGGTGGAAGCACCAGGACCAGAGCTTCACGCAGCGCCTGCATCTGCGCCCGCAGGTCGTTGAGGATGCTCGGGCCGGCCAGCCCGGCCTTCACCCGCTCCTCGAACGGCTTCAAGGCAACGAAAATGACGCCGTAGTTGGGGGCGTCGGTGAACGTTGCGCCATCGAAGCCGGCGAACGTCACCGCGTGCGCCACGCCGGGACGCGTCAGCAGGATCTCGGACGCCCGGCGCACGACCCGATCGGTTCGTTCCAGGCTCGCGCCCGGCGGCAGGGAAATCGCGACGATGAAGTAGCCGCGATCGAGCGGAGGAATGAAGCCCGACGGCGTGCGAGCAAACTGAAAATACGTGAGCGCGATGAGCCCGCCGTAGAGCACCAGCATGAGCGCGGCGACACGCAGCACCCGCCGCGTCAGCGCGCCGTAACCCGACGACAATTTATCGAACAGCCGGTTGAAGCCGGAGAAGAACACCGCGAACGGCCGCGTCAGGATCCGCAGGAGGCCCCGCCGCTCGTCATGAGAGTGCGGCCGCAACAGAAGGGCGGCGAGCGCCGGCGACAATGTCAACGACACGATCGCGGAAATGATGGTTGAGGCCGTGATGGTGAGCGCGAATTGCCGATAGAAGGCGCCGGAAATTCCCGTGATGAACACGGCCGGAATGAATACGGCGCAGAGCACGAGCGCGATCGCCACCAGCGCGCCGCCCACCTCGTCCATGGTCTTGTGGGCCGCCTCGCGCGGGCTCAGGCCCTGGCGCAAATAGCGCTCGACATTTTCCACGACGACGATGGCGTCGTCCACGACGATCCCGATGGCGAGAACCAGGCCGAACAGCGTGAGATTGTTCAGCGAGAAGCCGAACGCGGACATGACGAAGAAGGTGCCGATCAGCGAGACCGGGATGGCGACGATCGGGATGATGGCCGCCCGCCACGTCTGCAGGAACAGAATGATGACGATCACCACCAGGAGCACCGCCTCGAACAAGGTGGTGATCACCTCGTCCACCGACTGCTGGATGAACTCGGTGGTGTTGTAGGCGACGCGGTAGGCAAGTCCGGGCGGGAAGCTCCTGGCGAGGTCCTCCATCGTCCCGAGCACCGCGGCCGCGGTCGCCAGCGCGTTCGAGCCCGGACGCTGGAAGATGCCGATCGCCGTCGCCACCTGGTTGTCGAGATAGGCGTTCCGCTTGTAATCCTGGGCGCCGAGCTCCACGCGCGCGATGTCGCGGATGCGCGTCACCCGGCCGTCCTCGTCGGTGGCCACGACGATGTCGTCGAATTGCTCCGGGCTCGACAGCCGGCCGAGCGTCTGCACTGCAATCTCGAATCCGCCGGGCGAGGTTGCGGGCGGCTGATTGATCGCGCCGGAAGCAACCGAGATGTTGTTGGCCCGCAGGGCGCTGACGACGTCGCTCGCCGCGAGTCCGCGCGCCTGCACCCGGGCGGGGTCGAGCCAGACGCGCATGGCGTAGTCGCGCGCGCCGAAGACGATGGTGTCGCCCACGCCGTCGACCCGGGTGAGGACGTCCTTGATATTGATCGTGGCATAGTTGGAGATGTACTGCTGGTCCAGCGTGCCGTCCGGCGAGATCAGGTGAATCACCATCATCAGGTCGGGCGACCGCTTGCGCACGGTCACGCCGATACGCTGGACGTCCTCGGGCAGTCGCGGCACCGCGATCGAAACACGGTTTTGCACCAGCACCTGCGCCTGGTCGATGTTGGTTCCCGGCCTGAACACCACCTGGATCGACACGGCGCCGTTGCCGACCGACTGGGAGACCACATAGAGCATGTTGTCGACGCCGTTGATCTCCTGCTCGATCGGCGCGACGACGGTGTCGGCGATGACTTCCGCGGCCGCGCCGGCATAGACGGTGCTCACCTCCACCGTGGGGGGCGCGATCTCGGGATATTCCGTGATCGGCAGGGCGCGAAACGAGATGGCGCCAACGAGCGTCAGGATGATCGAGACGACACCGGCAAAGATCGGCCTGTCGATGAAGAAATGCGAAAATCGCATGGAGATCCTGCCCCGTTCCGCCGCGTGGTCGGAGTGTGATTATTGCGCGGCGGCTTCGATCTTGCGCTCCTCGGGTGTGACCTTCTGCCCCGGACGGGCGCGTTGCAGTCCCTCGATGACGATTCGATCGGTGGACACGATGCCCGAGCGGATCACGCGCAGGCCATCGACGATCGGTCCCAGCTCGACGAGGTTCGTGCCGACGGTGCCGTCTTCCGCGACGGTGAACACGATCCGGCGCGATTGATCGGACAGGATGGCGCTGTCCGGCAGGAGCAGCGCCTCGTGCTCGCCGCCGAACAGGCGCAGCCTGCCGAAGAACCCGGGCGTGAGAAACCCATCCTTGTTGTCGAAGACGGCGCGACCGCGAATGGTGCCGGTCCTGGGATTGAGCGCGTTGTCGACGAAATTCATCCGGCCCTGATGCTTGTAGTCGGTTTCATCGGCCAGCCGAACCAAGACCGGATTCTGCACGTCGCGCGAGGACGCGCGTGTGCCGGCCGCGGCCAGACGCAGGTAACGCAGGAAGTCCGCCTCGGCGCCGTCGAACACGAAGTGGATGGGGTCGATCGACACGATGAGGGTCAGCAGCGTGGCGCCGGTCGCGCCGCCGGTGATGAGGTTGCCGGGATCGACACGCTTGTCGGAAATGCGCCCGGATATGGGGGCGCGGACTTCGGTCCATTCGAGATTGAGTTCTGCCTGCTTGCGTGCGGCCTCGGCTGAAGCGACCTGGGCGGCGGCATCGCGTTCGGTCGATCGCCTGGTATCGAATTCGCGTTCGGTCACGGATTGGCTGCGCACCAGCGGCGCCGCGCGCTGGACGTCCAGGCTGGCAATCTCGAGCCTTGCCTTCGCACGTTCCACATCGGCTTTCGCCTGATCCACCGCGTTGCGGTAGGGCCGCGGATCGATGATGAACAGAAGATCTCCCTGCTTGACGATCTGGCCCTCTTTGAAGTGCACGGAGTCGATGAAGCCGGAAACGCGCGCACGCACCTCGACGCTCTCCACCGCCGCAAAGCGGCCGGTGAACTCATCCCACTCGGTAATGACCTTCTGCACCGGGTGCGCCACGGTCACCGACGGGGGAGGGGGGGCCGAACCGGCTGCCGGCTTGCGGTCGCAGCCGGCCAGGGAGAGGGCCGCAAACAGCAGCAGGCTCAACAGGATGCCACGCGTCATCGGACTTGCTCGAACGTTGAAGCAACGACGGGATCGTCGACCCCAAGAGGGAGCGAGACATAGTCATCCCAGGACGGAATGGGAGATTAGGCAGCGATGGCGAAAATCACAATCCGCTGAGGTGTCGCAAATATCGGCAGGCGACGTGATGATCCGGGTGACCGAGGCACGACACCGATCCCAGGCAAACAGGCTTGACCGTCGCCGCGGCGAACGGCGCGGTGGTCGCCGACGCCTTCACGGCGTTCCGTGCAGCCGCGTCGACACCCTTTGCTGGTGGAAAAACCTGCACGCCGGGTCTGCTCAATGTGAAACCCTTCGATCCGACGCAGACGTTGTGTGACGTCCATCCCAGTCAGTCTGGTCAAAAACTCCTCGCCGACACCGTCGAGGCGGCGTACGAGGCCGCAACCCCTGGGAATTGAGGGTGCCCGATGAATTCGTGAGGGCGGCGGTGGTGACGCCGTCCTCACGTCGCGAGCGGCCGGCAGGAGATTGATCGCCATCTCCTTGAAAGAACCGGCGATGACTTTTCTTCGAATCGTCATCCCGCTCTAAGTTATGCTTGAAGCATGATCTTTTCTGAAGACCGGTATCCACCCCGGATCAAGTCCGGGGCAGGCTTTTTCGGGATCATGCTCTAGCCGGAGCGCAACATGGCCAGCAGCGAACCAAGGGCCAGCACAATCACCACTGCGCCATAAACGCCGGCGGCCAGTGGCAAGCCGGCGATGGGTGCGACCAAGCCGGTCAGGATGGCCGGGAGGCTGAAGGACAGGTAGCCCTCGACATAGAAGGCCGAGAGAAGCCCGGCGCGCTCATGCGCTTCGGCTTGCGGCATCACGGTTCGCATCGCGCCGGAGAATGCCGCGCCGAAGCCGGTGCCGGCGACGATGGTGCCGACGAGCATCAGGCTCACATGCTGCATCTGGACGCCCGCGAGGGTGATCGCCACGCCCGTAACAAGCGCCGGGATGCCGCCGGACAGGATGCTACGTGCCGATGCGTTACGAAGCGACAGCACGGCGATCGCTCCGCTGAACGTCAAAGCGCTGACGACAAGCCCGCCGACGATCGGCAAGGTCACGCCGGTCGCGACGCGGACCAGCGAGGGCATCAGCGAGAAGTAGAAGCCGCCCAGTGCCCACGACGCGATGGTGACGGGTGTCACCTGCACGAGCGCGCGCCGCGCCCGGGCCGGAATACTGATATGAGGCTGAAGCGACGCGAGCGCGCCGGGCTTCGGCGTGACGGTCTCCGGCATGTACCAGACGAGCAGCGCTTCGGCCGCCGACAGGGCGAGCAAAACCGCAAAGACGAGCTGCTGCGGAGCGGGCGCGTAAGTGACCAGCGCAGCGCCGCCCAGGGTGCCCACGGTCAGGCCGACAAATGCCGTGATGCTGTTCAACACCGGCCCGCGGCTGCGGTCGGTGTCCATGATCGCGGCGCCGAGCGTTGCGGTGGCGAGGCCGGTGGCAAAGCCTTGCACGGCGCGGGCGGCAATCAGCGCCGCCGCGGAATCCGCCGAGATGAACATGACCATGGCGACGACATTGAGCGACAGCGCCGCGAGGATCGCCGGGCGGCGGCCGATATAGTCCGACAGCGAGCCAACGGTGAGCAAAGCGCCGAGCAGGCTGAGCACATAGGCGCCGAAGATGACCGTCAGGGTGAACGGCGTAAGGCCGAAGGTTTCCTGATATCGCTGATAAAGCGTGGTCGGCGCGGCGCCGCTGGCCGCGAAGGTCATGGCCGTGACGACGGCGATAAGGGTCGTCGCCTCGTAGGAGAGTGACGCTCGCGACTGTGGGGCGCGGCAGGCGATGCAGGCGGACATTGTTATCTCCACGCCTAGCGGAGGCGCAGTGGGTGAGTAGGCCGGACTATCTCGCGATGCAGGCCAACGACTGCCCTACAAGACACTAGTCACGAGTGATGAAGCCGTGGGGGGGAGCGAAGAAGCGACCGGCCAAAGCGGGCCGGTCACCTTCGCGAGCGCATCGCTCACTCCTTGCGGATGCGATCGAACAAGGCCTTTTCGTCAGCCGTAAAGGGCTTCACGGCGTGGACCGCGGATCCGCCCCCGACCGACATGTGCAGCTGGGCGCGCGCGGCGAGCGGACCGCGATACGCCTGCCCGAAGGCGTTGTTGCCGGTCACCGAGGTCGCAACCTGCGGGGCGATGTTGCCGCTGCCCACGCTGGGGTCATACGACTGGGCGAAAGCCGGCGAAGCAATCATTGTGGCGAGAACAATTGCAGCAAGGGTCTTCATGACACGTCTCCTTTGGTGGTTGGTCCGGTCAGATGCTTTGGCCTCGATGGCTTGCGGTACTGACCGGTAACACCCATGTAATTACTGACCGGTAACTCCCCTGTCAAGGGAGCAACGGTACCGATCGGTAACAGTCGCGTGAGGAGGACCTCATGACCATCGCCGGAGCGTGGGCAACATCAGGTAAAATCGAGACAATTTCGCCGCGCGCGCGAATCCTGGCGGCCGCCGCGGACCTGTTCCATCGCCAGGGCATCCGTGCCGTGGGCGTGGAAGCAATTGCCGAAGCGGCCAAGACCAACAAGATGACGCTCTACCGGCACTTCCTGTCGAAGGACGAGCTCGTCGCCGCATACCTTCGATCGATCGCCGACCAGGCCACAGCATCGTGGGACCGGCTTGCGGCCGACCGTCCGGGAGACCCCCTCGCGCAAATCAGGTCCTGGCTCAGGGACAAGGCCGAAGCCTTGACGACATCCGGCGAACGCGGTTGCCCCTTCGCCAACGCGGCCGTGGAGTTTCCGGACAAGGGTCATCCGGCGCGCCGCGTGATCGAAGACTACAAGACCGCACAGCGCGCGCACCTCGCCCGGCTGGCGACCGCCGCCAAGCTCAGCGAGCCCGATGTGCTGGCCGACGAATTATCGCTGCTGCTCGAGGGCGTGCACGTGACGGCCCAGAGCCTGGGGACGCAGGGCCTGGGCGAGCGGCTGATCCGGATGGGCGACGCGATGATCAAGGTGCACGGCGGCGTGGGAAGCGAGGCTCGGAATTGAGACTGTTCACTCCGGGCATCGCGCTACCGGCCGTATCGGTGCGTCGCCACAAAGGTCGGCATTCCGCAACGCCAGGAACGTGGGACACCTGCAAAATGGCCTAACGCCGGCCACGACAGCGGCGTTGACATCATCGCGCGTGAACGCCTCGCGCGACGTTGTGCCTTCAGCTCGCGCATGGATGATCGAGCGACGGACATGACCACGCCGGCTTCCGCCGCCACCCGGCGAGCGCGATGAAACCGACGGCGACCACAACGGCAGGTTGAACCGCGCCACCACATCGGCCATAGAAGGGTCCGGCGCGGTCTGCACTCTTGCTTGAGCCGCAGCTTGTCACCGGTTCGAGCGCGCCTGCGGCACGGCCATTTGGACTAGTTGCAGGGAGACGCAATGGCGATGAGACGCGCCGTTCTTTTGGCTGTCTGGCTGGCGGCGGTCGTTTCGATTGCGCCCGCCCGGGCCCAATCGGGGGACATTTTGCGACCGAGCGATGGCTCATCGGTCGATGAGCACATCGCCCGCGAGCTGCAAGAACATAGAGGTGTCGTGATCCTCGATGCGATCCTCAGCACACCCGCCATCGGCGGGGACACGACGCGCTGCGCGTTTCCGGTCCTAACCCTTGGCCAAGCTTCCAACAAGGACGCACCGCAGAAAACGGTGCGTGGCAGCGTGGTCGGGGGAGGAGGAAAGCTGGTTGCATTTGGCGCGATCACTTCGCTTCCTCCAGGCGAGCACCTCGTGCTGAGCATCGCATGCAATAACACCAGTGAGAGCTATAGCGGTCCTCACGCCAAATTCCAGGTTCGCGCCGGGGAGATCGTCAACGTCGGCGCGCTTCGCATCGACCACAAGAGCGACGCGCTTTTTTCGCAGACTGGAAAGATGCATCGGGCCGTGGAGGACCTGAACCCCGACATCGTGGCTTTTCTGAAGGCCCGCGCCCCTCGCGCCATGACCAACGTGGTCAGGCGTCCCATGACCATGTTAGGCGCGGCCGATAACGCCGCTCGTACGCGCACTCGGGTGTGTGGACCCTTGGGATGCTTGTGATGCGGCGGCGCTCGACGCGGCGAGCACGTGGGCAGCCTACGGCGCCGAGATCACTCCGCCGCCAGCGCGCGCCGCAGCGGCAGGCCGAGCCGCTCCCATACGTCGACCAGGGCTTCCGCCAGCGCGTCGATCAGGGCGTCGTCGTGGTAGGGCGAGGGCGTGATGCGCAGGCGCTCGCTGCCGCGCGGCACGGTCGGGTAGTTGATCGGCTGGATGTAGATGCCGTGCTGGTCGAGCAGGAGATCGCTCGCGGCCTTGCATTTCTCCGGATCGCCCACCAGCACCGGCACGATGTGGGTGTCGCTCGGCATCACCGGCAGCCCTGACGCCACCAGCACGGCCTTGGTGCGCGCCGCCCGGTCCTGGTGGCGCTCGCGTTCCCAGTTGGACGTCTTCAGGTGGGCGATGGCCGCGGCGGCGGCGGCGCAGATGGCCGGCGGCAGCGCCGTGGTGAAGATGAATCCCGGCGAATAGGAGCGCACGGCGTCGACCAGCGCCGAGCTCGCCGCGATATAGCCGCCGAGGCAGCCGAACGCCTTGGCCAGCGTGCCCTCGATCACATCGACGCGGTCCATGGCGCCCTCGCGCTCGCAGACGCCGGCGCCGCGCGCGCCATACATGCCGACCGCGTGCACCTCGTCGCAATATGTCATGGCGCCGTAGCGCTCGGCGAGGTCGCAGATGCCGGCGACCGGCGCCACGTCGCCATCCATCGAATAGAGGCTTTCGAATGCGATCAGCTTCGGGCGGTTGCCCGCCTCCCGCAGCAGGTCTTCGAGGTGGGCGAGATCGTTGTGACGCCAGATGCGCTTCTCGGCGCCCGAGCGGCGAACGCCCTCGATCATGGAATTGTGGTTGAGCGCGTCGGAAAGGATCAGGCAGTTCGGCAGCAGCGCGACGATGGTAGCGATGCCGGTCTCGTTCGACACATAGCCGGAGGTGAAGACCAGCGCCGCTTCCTTGCGGTGCAGGTCGGCGAGCTCGCGCTCGAGCTCGACCAGCGGATGATTGGTGCCGGAGATGTTGCGGGTGCCGCCGGCGCCGGTGCCCATGCGGATGGCCGTCTCCACCATGGCGCCGATCACCTTCGGGTGCTGGCCCATGCCGAGGTAGTCGTTGGAGCACCAGATCACCACCTCGCGCCGTCCCTGCGGGGCGTGCCAGATCGCATGCGGAAAGCGGCCGGCGATCCGCTCGAGGTCGGCGAAGACGCGATAGCGCCGTTCCTCCCGCAGTCGGGACAGCGCCTGGGTGAAAAACTCTTGGTAGTTCATGGCATTGCCCCTCTTCCCTC
Organism: Xanthobacteraceae bacterium; assembly: GCA_035259885.1. Lineage (GTDB taxonomy): Bacteria > Pseudomonadota > Alphaproteobacteria > Rhizobiales > Xanthobacteraceae > DATFWC01. Next base: position 2,659 of record DATFWC010000513.1, on the reverse strand, counting down.
GGTTATCTTAGAACAATAATTAGACGTCTTCTACTCTGTTATCGACGGCGCATTTTTGGAAAATGCCCCGCGCCTTCAATACGGGAACAGGGCGAACCGGTCCGCGTCTTTCGAATAAAAATGAATTGAAGCAAAAAGACGCGCGGCGCATCGCGCCGCGGCGTCTCGTCTCAGCAACGCAGGATCAAACTTGCGCGATCACACCAGGGTCGGCAGCACCAGAAAAGCCACGATGACGAGCACAAGGCTCACGGCAAGCACCACCAGGACAGGCCGATCCAGAAACCCCTGCCGCGATTCGGTGGGGTTGAGCTCGGGATTGTCGAGTTGCCCTCTGCGCATGATGAACCTCTTTGCCTGAAGGCGTCACGAGGCCAACGCCGCAAGCCCCGCAGCGGTTCCCCGAGGGATCTCGCTAAGGAACTGGACTTTCTTGGGAAAATGCTGTGCCTAGGAGTCGCGAACCGTGACCGGGGCCATGCGGGGCGAGGAGGGGACGATGGCGGAGCGTCTCGGTGGCATCCAGGCCTGCGTGTTCGACGCCTACGGCACGCTGTTCGACTTCGCGTCTGCGGCAGCCGCCTGCCAGGACGTGCTCGGCGCCAAGGTCGACGCGCTGACGGCGCTCTGGCGCGACAAGCAGCTGCAGTACACTTGGCTGCGGGCGACGCAGGGCCGCCATGCAGACTTCTGGACGGTGACGGGCGACGCTCTCGATTTCGCCCTCGAGCGGCTTGGCATTGAGGCGCCCGGGCTGCGCCAGCGGCTGATGGACCTCTACCTCACGCTGCGCCCGTTCCCCGAGGTGCCGGACGTGCTGCACCTTGTGCGGCGGGCCGGCCTGCGCACCGCCATTCTGTCCAACGGATCGCCGCCGATGCTGGCGGCGGTCGTCGGCGCCGCCGGGCTCGCGGACCGCTTCGATGCCGTGCTCTCGGTGGAGGAGGCCGGCGTCTACAAGCCGCATCCGCGTGTCTACCAGCTGGCTGTGGATCGCCTCGCCATGCCGGCGGACAACATCGCCTTCCTGTCGTCGAATGCGTGGGACGCCTATGCGGCCTCGGCCTTCGGCATGAAGGTGGTGTGGTGCAATCGCTACCGTCAGCCGCGCGAGCGGCTGCCCGGCGCGCCCGACCGCGAAATCGCCTCGCTGGCCGAATTGCCTGCGCTGCTCGGCCTGTCGTAAAGCGTGCCGACGCGAAGCCGGAGATCAGTCGAGCATGCAGGACACGCAGGTGCTCGTGGTCGGCGCGGGCCCGACCGGACTCACCTTGGCGCTGGCGCTGGGACAGCAGGGCGTGCGCTGCACGCTGATCGAGCAGAAGGACGCGCCGCAGTTCCTGCCCAAGATGGAACGCTGCAACGCGCGCACGATGGAAATCTATCGGCGCATGGGGATCGTCGACCAGGTGCGCGCCGCCGGCCTCCCCGCCGCGTGCCCGATGGACGTGTTCATCGTGTTCTCGCTGATCGAGCCGCCGCTGGTGCATCACCCCTATCCGTCGGTGGCCGAGGCGAAGGCCGCGATCGCGGCGTGCCAGGACGGCAGCTCGCCGCTCGAGCCCTACCAGCTCATCTCGCAATACACGCTCGAGCCGCTGCTGAAATCCCTGGTCGAGAAATTGCCCGACGTAACGGTGCGCTTCGGCTGCGCGCTCGAATCGTTCGAGCAGGATTTTGCCGGCGTGACCGCGCACGTACGCACCAGCGCCGGCGCGACGGAAAGCATCCGTGCCGCCTACATGGTGGGCTGCGACGGCGGCTCCAGCACGGTGCGCCGCCAGCTCGGCATCAAGCTCACGGGCGAAGCCAACCTGCTGCAGCTGCGCCAGGCGCTGTACTATTGCGAGGATCTCTACGAGCGCATTCCGATCGGCAAGGGCCGGCACTATCACGTCGCCGATGCGCGCACGACCTTCCTCATCGTCCAGGACTCGACCAGGCATTTCACCCTGCACTCGGTGGTCGAGCAGGATGCCGACATGGCGACGATGTTCGAGAGGACGGTGGCCATGCCGGTCAAGTACGAGATGCTCTATGTCGGCCAGTGGAAGCAGAACCTGCTCCTGGCCGACAGGTTTGCCGACGGCCGCGTGTTCCTTGCCGGCGACGCCGTGCATCTGGTGATACCGACCGGCGGGCTCGGCATGAATACCGGGGTGGGCGAGGCGACGGACCTGGCGTGGAAGCTGGCCGGCACCCTGCAGGGCTGGGGCGGCCCCAACCTGCTGCGCTCGTACGAGCTCGAGCGCCGCCCGGTGGGCGCGCGCAACGTCGCCGCCTCGACCTTCGCGTCGCGCGGGCGGCGCCAGTGGCGCGCCGCCTATTCGCCCGTCATGCGCGAGAACACGCCGCAAGGCGCCCGCGCCCGCGACGACTACATCCGCATCGCCGATCGCGAGCAGCGCAAGTCCAACGAGATGATCGGCGCCGAACTCGGCTACCACTACACCGGCTCGCCGCTGATCTGGCCGGAGCCGGGCGAGGGGCCACCGGACGATTTCATCCGCTACGTTCCGACCACTTTTCCGGGCGCGCGGCTGCCGCACGTTTGGCTCGACGACGGCACCGCCATGCAGGATTGCATCGGCGCCGGCTACACGCTGTTGCGGCTCGGCGGCAGCGCGGCCGACGCATCCGGGCTGACGCGCGCCTTTGC